>CALDYJ010000035.1 GCA_937941095.1 uncultured Saprospiraceae bacterium
CAGGTTTGATCTGGACGTTTTTTATCCAGAATGCAGAATGGAGGGTCAATGTTGCTGTTTTTTTCCTTGCTTGTGTAGCTGTTGCAGGCATATATGGGGCCATTACAGTAGAAAGAAAGATCTTCTTTATTCAAGCCTTACCGGCAATTATCGCCCTTATATTGACTCAAATATGAACTAATTCAATAAAATGGGTGTTTAAATAATGATTCAATGGTTAAGTCTATGCCTAGACACTGCTTATTAAGTATAAATTAGCTACATTTGCAGTCCTTAATGAAATCAGCATCTTTAGATTTTTCGAAGAATAAGTTTACCGAATGCTACTTTCTAATAGCATTATACCAATATTATTCACGAAAATTATTAAATGGCTAAATCTAAGCAAACCTTCAACAAGAAAGAAAGAGAAAAAAAACGTAGGAAAAAGAAATTGGACAAACTTGAACGCAGAGAAATGCGTAAAGTAGAAAAAGCCGAAAGAGGCAAACTTACTTTTGAAGAACAATTGTCTTACGTTGACGAGAATGGAAATCTATCTAGTACCCCACCAGATCCAACTAAGAAGAGGAAGATTAAAGTTGAAGATATTGTTTTAGGCGTGCCTCCAAAAGAGGAATCAATCTTTGGTACTACCCGAAACGGGCAAGTTAAATTTTTCAATGATGACAAAGGTTATGGATTCATTGTAGATAACGAGACCAAAGAAAGTATTTTTGTTCACATAAATGAATTAGTGGACAGGATAACAGAAAAAGATAAAGTAGAGTTTGAAATAGAGATGGGACCAAAAGGACCAACCGCCGTAAAGGTAAAGTTGCTTTCATAAAAACCTATCAAACATTTATTGCTGAAACATGATGACCTTAAAAAGCCCAATTGCTATTTAAGCACAAGGTTATTATTTGAATTATTTAGCAATCATAAAAAATCATCTACAATACTATTGCTTTCATTCAAAAGGATGATTTGCTTTTATTGTATTTACAAATTTAAATAAAATGAGCGTAGACAGTTTTGAGTCACTAGGTGTAATAAAACCTATACTAGATGCCCTGAAGGAAAAGAATTACCTAAAACCTACTGACATTCAAAGAAAGGCCATTCCATTGGTTTTAAAAAGAAAAGATGTTTTAGGATCTGCCCAAACAGGGACAGGAAAGACAGCTGCTTTTGCTATACCCATAATTCAACTTATTCATAAAATTGAAGGCAAGCAAAAGAATAGAAAGGACATTCGTGCTTTAATTCTTACGCCTACTCGTGAATTAGCCATACAGATTGGTGAAAACATTGAAGAGTACAGTAAGTATACCAATGTTAAGCATACAGTAATCTTCGGTGGTGTAAAACAAAACCAACAAGTACGAGCTTTAAATCAAGGTGTTCATATTTTGGTAGCTACCCCCGGGAGACTTTTGGATCTAGTTGCTCAAGGATACATTAACCTTGACACCTTAAAAATGTTTGTATTGGATGAAGCTGATAGAATGTTGGACATGGGATTTATTCATGATGTAAAAAAATTATTGAAAATTTTACCTCAGAAAAAACAATCTCTTTTCTTTTCTGCAACTATGCCTGATAACATCATTAATTTATCTAAAAGCATTTTATTTCAACCAACCAAGATTGAAGTAACACCAGTTTCTTCTGCAGCAACTACCATTAGACAATACTTGTATTATACCAATAGAACTTCTAAGAAAGAATTGCTTATGCACATTCTTGAAGAGAATGAAATTGAACAAGTATTACTTTTTGCAAGAACTAAAAGAGGTGCGGATCGAATAGCTCGTGACCTTAAAAAGAACAACATAAACTCACAGGCAATCCACGGGGACAAAACCCAACAACAAAGACAAAAAGCACTTAGACAGTTTAAAGAAGGTCGCTTGAGGGTATTAGTTGCCACAGACATTGCAGCGCGTGGTATAGACATAGACAAATTGAGTTATGTCATCAATTATGAGATTCCTAATGAACCGGAGACTTATGTACACAGAATAGGCAGAACAGGAAGAGCTGGTGAAAGAGGAGTTGCCATTTCTTTATGCGAACCAGAAGAGAATGCATACGTAAAAGACATTCAAAAACTCATCAAAAAAGACATTAAAGTAATTGATGACAATCCTTTCCCACAAACAGACAAGCCAATGACGGAGAAGGAGAAGAAAGAATGGAATAAGGAAAAGCAGCGCAGAAAAATGGACTTTATCGCAAAGCGCAAAGCGAGTGTCAATAGAAAAGGTGGCTACAATCCAAGGAGTGCTAATTCCTCCAAAGGCGGTAAGTTCAAACCTAGGTTTAAATCAAATGCAAAAAGAGGTTAGTCGTCTAAGACTTAAGTTCATCTGAAAGCATAGTTTACTTGAAAAGCATAATAGTGGTGCTCTTTATTCGCGGTTAAGTAAAGTGGATTTCCATTCACATCCTTTTCCTCTAAGAGTAAGGAAGGAGGAGCATTGTCATAATACAAGACATAATTGATGCTCATACTAAACTTATCACTGAGTGCAAAAGTCAAGCTAATTGGAAAATCTAATCTTGCATCAATTTCTTTTTTGCCATCAACGTTTGTTTCCCACTCCCAAGGCATCGGCAGTTTAAAAAAGGGTCTTATTTTTAGACGCACTCCTTCTGAAAAACGTAGATCAAAAGTAGGTCTAAACTCCCATCTGAATTTATTGACCGTAGTAAAATCATGAGAAAAAAACCTCATCCCTTCCGCAGTCATTAAACTATCCGAATGGCTAGAACTTTCTATTTCGTAAAAGGCTCCAATCATGAATCCGACCCTTAATGGTGTATGATCTTTTATGATGGTATTGGAAATTCTTTTCTGAGCTTGATTCAAAACATCAAAATCTGAAGGAGTAATGCCACGGGCTTCAATAGGAACACAATTTTTTACATCACAGACTACAACTTGATTGTCCATAGAATGAAAAGATATCTTTTCTTCGCAATAGCTATCATACATAGCTTGAGAAGCAGGAAATAACTTTTTCTTCCAATGGGCGAAAATGATTCCTGCTCCTATCTCATATCGTTGATTTAATCCAAGGTAAGCATCACTCCTTCTATTAATGAAGGAATAGCCTTCCATATTAAATCCATTTTTTGTGTTAAAAAATCGGTCGTAAGAAATTCTGAGGTTGGATAAATTTTCTTGGAGTTCCCCATTATCGATTAGGATGTTAAGCATGGTAGAAAACTCAAAATCTTGAGGATAGGATCCTTTTTGCAATGAAATCCCTCCATTTATTCTAAGTATTTCATCGCCTTCAGAAGAGTTACCAAGAAAGCCAAACTGAGCATTTCCTTTCAATCGATCTAAGCTCATTTCCTTATCACGAATTTCTTTAAAAATCCTCCAAAATTCATTGATGGACTTAACTTGCGCTGGGCTTAGATTTTCTTCATTTGGTGATAGGCCCGTTAATTTATCTTGCAGTAAAACCAAGGGAGATTGAGCAGGTAATATAATTGCGTTGAATAGTAGGCATAGTAAGACAAGGTACTTGTTCATTTTCATTGGTTTTGATACTTGAGCTCAAAATGGTGTGCCTTTAAAAATAAAAAAGTAAATCTGAATCCATCATCTTTTAAAGCCACAGCAAACATTTTATACTGTACACATACAAATTTAAAAAGAGGCCTCCCCTCTTAAATTAGGAAGCCTCATAAGTCAAAAAATTTGACTTCTTGGCGTTAATTCTACTGTAAAGATTGGCAAAAAACCTTTTTTAAACCTAACTGTTTACCGTGATATTTTCATAAGCCTCGTATTCAGTGATTTCGATTTTAAATGCTAATATCAGGTCTGGATTTAGTTCAGGTAATCCGTTAGATAAATAAGTTCACGGATTTCTGTTTCATAAAAAATAAAGAGTCTTTTATTTTTATGCTATAAAAACCAGATATGAAATCATTACTTTTATTTATGCTCCTCATCTTGACCACAGCTTGCACTAGCCAAGAAAAAGAGCTTCCGCAAAAAAAACAACAAATTATGAATGAAAAAACAAATCCAAACGCCAAAAGAAGCATGAACATAAATGATGCTTTTAATACCGTTCATGAGCTTGAAGGACCTAGCATACAAAACTGGGTGCTTGAGCAAAGCAAAGATTGGGATAAAAATGAAACGCGGAAAGCTGTTTATTTTAGAATAAATGGTTCGAGAATGCATGGCAATAAGAGTTATGTCAGCAGCAATGATGTGCAAATAAGTCAAGAAAGCAATGGCTCGATGCGAAGAGTCATTATTTCTTATAAACAAGCGATTCAACAGCGAAAGATTGAAGTAACCTTATATTACAATACTGCGGAAGATGCCCCGGGTACTTACAAAATTGAAGCAAACTCTCATTTCTACTATTTAGAATCAATGAGCATGGATGATTATCATGGAAGTTCAAAAGATCATGGACCTTTAGATGGAGAAATAAACTTATTATCCATTGATGACAATCATATAAAAGGTACAGCTACCTTTCTAGTCCCTAAAATTGTAGAAGAAGGGAGCTTGGCTGGAAAGACGACGAAAGAATATGAAAACGTGAAAGTCGAAGTAGGATTTTGTACCATGCAGTTATAGCAAGACTTATTCTAAATAGTCGATAAGAATATGCTCCCTTAGACGTTTGATAGGATGTATGAAGTATGTGCTTTATTTATTGCTTTGTCTTTTGCCATTCTGCAGCTTATTCTTTGTGAATGAAATGTTAGGTGATCGAAGCATTCAGTCAAGACAGGCATCAGATTCTTGTAATTGGTATTGTCATGAGCAAGAAGGCTATTGTAGGGATCATCATGTTAAGCAGTTGACTAGCCTTTTGCCTCACATAGATCCACTCTACCGAGGGCTTGTAAATAGCTTAAAGCCTGGCAACAATTATAGGAGCAATAATGTGATATATCTTGTTATTTGTTGGCCAATGTTACTGTTTATAGCATTGATATCTTTGATTGAGAAAGTAATTCGCATCAGAAAATTGAGAATCGCCGATGATAAATGAGATTTATGTCTACTGTGTAGATTACGTCATTAATTTAGCCAATTTGCTGGCTTTGAGTTACTATGAAGTTAATGCCTTGATATTCATTATAGTATGGCCGGTGTTAAGTTTAATTTTGATCTTAGGGAATTTAATTTGTTGGCAGAAATTGCGGAGAATGGGTAAAGGATAAAATTTATTAAAAAAAAGACCTGTAGGTCTTTCAAATTTGGAATTAAGGCAATATATTTGCGTCTCCTTCATAGGAAGGCCCGTTCGTCTAGGGGTTAGGACGCCAGGTTTTCATCCTGGTAACAGGGGTTCGATTCCCCTACGGGCTACGAATATTTTTTGTCAGATGTCTAAGTGTTTAACACTTAGACATTTGCATTTAAAAACACTCATTTCATCATCAATTTTTTGGCAGAGTTTCTTGGCAGAGTTGTTCAAGTTATGGCCAAAAAAAAAATGTCCCTAGGTTATCTACCTGCAGAGCTTAAGATATTACCAACCGTCTGGTATATTGAGTTCTATCAAACACATCCAGTATCTAAAAAGAAAGTCCGATTTAGAAAGACCTTTAGTCTAAATCGTATCAAGGATAAAAGTGAGCGGAAAAGAAAAGCAGCATTACACATTCTTGACATCAATGCTAAATTACCTTTAGGCTTCCCATTCATAGATGAATACAATGAAGCTCCAAAACACACGAACATCGTTGCCGCATTAGATCTTGCAAAAAGTATTAAGATTGAAGATGCTAGAAAGAAAACTGCAGCTAACTTAAAATCAATGCATTCTATCTTCATGGAATTCCTTCATAAAAAGAAATGGGATGGAATGCATGTATCAGATTTTCAAAAGCATCATGCATTAGAGTTTCTTGATTATGGTTTGATCAAAAGAAAAATTGGTCCAATTACATACAATAACTACATAGGCAGAATGTATACCTTATTTGAAGCTTTGGTAATTAGAAAGTATTGTGATGAAAATCCATTTGCTGGCCACAAGAAGAAAAAATCTCCTGGTAAAAAAAGAAGAGCATTTTCAAATGATGAAAGATCAACAATGGCAAAGTACATTAATGAAAATGATCGATGGCTCATGCTTGGGATCTTATTGCAATATCACTGCTTTATAAGACCGGTTGAATTAAGAAGGCTTAGGTTTAGTATGATTGATCTAAATGATGGAGTAATAAGAATGCCTGGCGAAGTAACGAAGAATAAGCAGAATGCAATTGTAACTATCCCTTACTCTATCATACCAACGTTGAAAGAATATAAATTCAAATCTTATCCTCAAAATCATCTGATTTATGGTGTTGGTATCAAACCTCATCCCACTGATTCTTGCGGACACAATACTCTTAACTTAAGACACAAGAAAATTTTAATGAAGCTGAAATCAAAAGGAAAGCTCTTTGATATAAATGGACTTTCATTTTATTCCTGGAAAGATACCGGTGCTATAGAATTGTTTAAGGCAAAGGTCAATATACTAGAAATCATGCGTCAATTGAGGCATACTGATTTAAGTACAACTCAAAAATACTGTAACTCACTTTATACAGTGAATAAAGAGATACAAGTATTGGATAATTCCATATTTTAGGTTCTTTGGAGGCTACGGTCTGGATTTTCTTCACTTGTTGTAGGTTCTTCATTTAAATGCAATACTTCTACTGGCTTTATATTGCTTTCTATATTATTGATAAATTTCTCAAAATTATTATTTCCAATCATAAGACTCATAAAATAAATAATAAGTTTATCATTGTGGTTCTCATTCCTGATTTGCTCAAACATAAAAAATTTAGCTGCAAAAGAAACCAAGTATCCAATATGAACAATGCCAAAAAGATGCAAACTAATAAACTTAATATCTGATTTGAATATTAAATTAAAGAGAAAGACGTCTTGGATTAATATCATCAAAGGATATACTACTTGATAAATACCATAGATGAAAAAGATTATCAAAACCCATTTTGGAATATCTAATAAATTATGATTTAATGTAGAAAAAAACAACATGAAAGAAATAGATGAAAATACTGACATCAGAAAAAAGCAAATGAAATTTCCACAGAAATCATTATTGTAAATCGTTACCAAATACATAAAATACAAGCATGTAAGTAAGAACAAGTATCCTGCATTCTTAAAAAAAAGTGATTTCCAGTTTAGTTTAACATCAGGATTTGTCATTACTTCAAATGCAATAAAGAACAACATTGTATCAA
>CALDYJ010000036.1 GCA_937941095.1 uncultured Saprospiraceae bacterium
CTTTAAGTTTTTTAGCTACAAATGCTTCAGCAGAATCTTTTAATTCACTTGTTTTTTCATTAGCATTTATGTTTTTCTCTACATAAGTTTTTATGATGTGGATTAGTAATTTAGGATCTTGCTTATAAGTAATGGTTTCAAGTTTGAGTTCTCCTGTACATCTATCTCCAAATAAATTTATGTATTCATTAATCTCTAGATTAATGAGTTTGTATTGTGGCAATTGATTCAAAATGGCTTGTGGAGTATTCTTTAAGAATAAACTTTTAGCTTCTTCATTTTTTGAAATCATTTCTGCTATCTTGAGTAATCTTTTAGCAGGTTGGGTTGAAATAATGTCACCACTTTCTGCAATAAGAATATTACCTATGCTTGGATTTTCTGGAAAGTATTTTTTAGATAATTTTTGTAATAGACCAAAAAAGATCATGGCATATAAATCATTAACCAAGGGTGCCTTCCATTCTTTTAATAAAATATTTTCTAATTTTAAATACGCTGTCATTAAGTCAAATGACCTTTTATGACTGATGTTCATGCTGATTTGTTCTTGTTCTGTCTTGTCGATAAGTTTATGAAACTTTATTGAATTGCTTGGTAAGCTTATCAATTGCCAGAGCATTTTGAAAATGGATATGATCACTCTATACCAAGCTTCGATTTTACCCATTTTATTTTCCTCTTCTAATTCAAAACTTTCTTTCACACCCATCATGCCTTCCATGAATTTAGCATTGAGTTTGAATCCTGGAAGTTGTGCTAATATGATATACCAATTTTTTAAATTGTAATAGACCCTGCCTTTCAAAAGCCCCAATAGGTTATTGTATACTTCATTCTTTTCCCTTAATACTTTTTCACTTACTCCAAATAGTTTTGATATTTGTTTGTAAGCACCGCTATATGTTTTTAAAATGAAAGAAAAAGTCAATGGAGAAGTAACCCCAGGATAAGATTCTACTATGTTTGAATTATCCCAAATTACTTTTTCACCCATTTTATCTGTTATCCTATTAATACCTGTAATAGGTCTCGTTTGGAATATGTAGAATTGTTTGTCTTTAAAACCAAATTCGATGTCTTGGTATTTTCCAAAGAATTCTTTAAGCTTGTCTAAACTAGAACTTATCTTATGCAGTTGTTTCTCACTTAGGCTGGATAAGTTTTGTAAATTAGGAGGAACTTCAACCAGAGCCGTTCCTTTGTTTGTTCCTCTTCTTGCCAATTGCTTTTTTTCAATCTTCTTTTCTATGGCTTCATTTATTAGATAGTTGTCAGCATTTATTTCACCAGAAACGAGACCTTCACCTAGCCCATAAACAGAAGAGATTACTTTTTCATTTCTATTACCACTTACAGGATTCATTCCAAAGGCAACCCCAGAGACATCCACATCTATCATCTCCTGGATGATTACTGCCATGCTTATTTTTTCTTTAATCTCACCTTCCTTTAGATAAGAATGAATGTGTTTGCTTTCTACGGAATTCAAAACCTTTTTGATTGCCTTTGGGATGTCATTCAGTTTTACATTTAATTCGGTATGAAATTGTCCAGCGAAGGAATGATTTATACCATCTTCTAATGAAGCGGAGGATCTCACTGCAAACCTTGTTTGCTCAGAAAAATGATTTTTAATTTCATCAAGAATTATTTGCGAATCGAAATCCGTAACGTCTTTTTCATATTGTGTGATTTTTGTATAAGGAAGAACCAGCCATTGGGGCACATTGAAACCAAGTTCGGTTAATGTGAACAATTGTTTTGCTTTTCCTCCTATTGTTTTTAAGTCCGATTCCTTTATTTGTTTAGGACTTAAAACCATTTTTGATGATATATTTCTAATAGTCATTTTATTCGTTTTACTTAAGAATTAAATATGAATTAACTTAAAGATTGTAAGATGAATGGCAAACCTCCTAAGAGTAAGTACATCGATAATGTCCATATCCCACTGCAGTTTTCAATCCATTTAGCAGAAGAAGGCTTTGGTTTAATCAAGAAAGAAAGAGCAGGTAATAAGCAAAGTAACATTGTTACTGGAAGGATTAGAATCCATGCTAAGCTAAAGCCTGCATAAATGCCAGCGCAGACACTAGCAATGCAAGTCATGCCGATCAAAAAAATCCATATAATTACTGCTTTTTTCGTTCCATAAATTGAAGTGTAAGATTGTACACCAGTTTCTTCTTGATTAGGGCTTTTGATCTTTCTTCCAAATTCTAATACCGTCCCGTTTAAAAATGAAACAATGAAAAAGAAGACTAAGCCTATTGGTGCTTTGGATCCTTCGTTTAGCCAATCCACACCACTTGCATAACAGTCAACTAAAGGGATGATCATCATATGTGAAACCATGTAAGCTATAGGCATAGCCTTTAATTTGTTTGGTATAAAAAATTCCTTTTTCATAAGGAATAAGTAAATGATTACCAGTAAGTATAATTTCCAAAGCGTGAATTGGAAAAGATAGATCACTAAAGCTTGCAAAATCCCAATAGCTAGAGCAACAAATTTTAGTTCATTCAAACTAACTAAGCCTCTGGGAACGGGTAAGTAAGGCCTGAATTGTGCATCTTCTTTTTGATCTTTAAATTCATCGGCTATCCTTAATAGTAAGAAAAGACTAAAAGTAATGAAGACTGTAACTAAATAATCTTCTATAGCTACAAATCCTCCAACACCTCTGCTTAACCTCGAATAGGCAATGGCAGAAAAAGTAAATGTTGCTATTAGTAAGATGTGTTTGAATAATGGAAACCTTTCTTTTAGATAAATTCCAAATCTATGAATGAAAAGTTGACTGTTATTATGTTGAATGGTCTTAAGCATGGCTATATTATTTGGTAAATGTTCAAGTAATATCTATAGTGGAAGCTGGTTTGTTTATTTTCTCCCAAGGTCTTGATGTGCTTTTGTAAAATGTCCTTCTGCTATAGCTGCGGCAATTGATAATTCTCCACAGAGTAAAAGTGCAGCAGTGATCTCAGCAAATTTTTTAGCATTGCCAGAGCCGTAACAGCCAATAAGTTCTAGGCATTCTCTTTGTGTTGCTAGGTGTGTCCCTCCTCCAACGGTTCCTACGATTAAATTTGGAAGAGTGATTGAAGCAAGTAGTGCTCCGTTTTCAGCAATACTCATGTTTAGTAGACCTATGGAAGCTTCAGTTACACAGGCTACATCTTGTCCAGTTGCTAAAAAAAGTGCTGCTAAGCCATTTGCAAAGTGACCTTGAGATCCAATAGTTCCTGCTTGTAAACTTGCTAGCAAATGGGTTTGGAAATATTGGATTATATTTTTAGGAGAAGATTTTAATACCTTGTGAACTACTTCTTCATTTAAAGAAACCTCTGCAATTACTTTCCTACCTCTAACATTTAACAAGGCTTGATGTGAAGCTTTTTTATCTCCACTAAAATTACTCTCTATGTACCATCGTAAAATTTTTATCGGGCTATTTTGAATAATGTATTCAACCATGGCTTGTGTACAAATGGTGACCATGTTTTGACCTGCGGCATCACCCGTAAAAAATCGAATGGATAGAATTAATTGCTGTCCTTGAAGTTGAGAAGAGACTTGTTGAATTTTAGCATAATTGCTGTGCCTAGATACTATTTTATTGAAATGATGTAGTTGGCTTTGTACCCATTTGTCAAATTGGAGTGCATCTCCTGTATTTCGAAAAATAAATGCAGGACATCTTTGAACCCCTTCAGTAATGTAATAAGTCTTTATTCCTCCAGCTAAAGAACAGGCCTTAGCTCCTCTGGAATAAGAAGCAACGAGTGCGCCTTCCGTTGTTGCAAGTGGAATCTGATAATTACCTTTAGCGAAATCACCATTTATTTTAAGTGGGCTAGTTAGACCGGTTGGGATTTGAGTCATCCCAATGTAGTTTTCCACATTACCTTTAAATGCATTGTGGACAACTTTCTTTTTACTACCTATGGCCTCGTGAATGGCTTCTTTAAATCTTAGATTTGTAATTGACATAATCACTGATTTTGTTAGTTATAAATTACTATTCAAAAGTGCAGTGAAAATGCATGAGGATTATAGAAAATTAGACTAAGGATACATGTGTAAAAAGCTAATATAAGGACAATATGTCTAGAAGCACTATAAACATTAAATAGTACTTCTTGATTTTGCTTCCAATTTGTTCAAATAGGTTGTTATTTTAAAAATGAACTAAAATTTTCGTCCATAATTATGGGCAGTTTGTAGAATCTCTTGGACAGCCCTCATCATTGATTTGTCTTTATCTGAGAAAGTATTACAAGTAAAGACCATTCCTATGTTTCTTTTTGAATAATACATATAGGTAAAAATACCAGGATCAGCTCCATTATGACCGATAGAACCTCCTTTCGTATGATCCCAAAATAAGCTAGTTCTGTTTTTACCATCATCAAATTGCAAATCAAACATATTTTCAAAAGACGGAATAGAAAGTAAACTAGATGTACCATTCATTCCTTTTATCATCTCATTAAAATAAAGACTCAGTTCGTAATTATTGGTGTACACTCCACCATCTGGATAAGTAACTAGACTATACTTTGGAAAAGGTGCTCCCGTGGAAGAATAATTTTTGGCTAGTGAAAGATCATTTATTTGTTTAATATCATAGGTTGAATTTTCCATCTTTAAGGCGTGAAAAATTTCTTCTGCTACAAAATCCCTAAAGTCTTTTTCTGCAATTATTTCAACAATGTATGCAGCGAGCGCAGAACCAATGTTGCTGTATTTGTATTTTGTACCTGGAGTGTGCTTACTAAAATTTTTCTTTTTGTAATATTTTCCGCCTTTTACAAAATAAGCTTCTAAAAAATCACCCAATTCCATTTTGGAATTACCACTGACTACTTTTATTATCTTATTTTCTCTTCCACTAAGTTGGTTTAGATATGGAGCAGGATCCTCTTCTAGCACATAGCATATTTTATTGTAAAAGCTTGATTCCACCAGACCTGAAGTGTGAGTAGCTAGATGTCTTATGGTAATTTTCCCTTCTTTGTTTTTTGGATTTATAATTTTAAATGGAAGAACATCATTGATGTCAGTATTTAAATCAAGTTTACCTTGATCTACCAATTTCATGAGTGCGACTCCGATAAAGGTTTTAGAAATTGAACCAATGTTTTGGATGGTTTTGGTAGTGTAGTCTATCTTGTCTTTTGTGTTTGAGTATCCATATCCTTTACTAAAGACAATCCCATCTTTATTAATGATGGAAATTGCAAATCCAGGTAGAGAAGATTTTTGATGGATCTTCGCAATTTCTAAATTCAAAGAATCACCAAGACTTTGTGCAAGGCTAAGAAAACTTAGCAATAATAGTGAACTTAAAATAAGGATGACTTTTGCTTTCATTTTTTTATTGCTAGTTATTAATATTCGGTGGAAAATACGATTAAAAAAAGATAAGCTAAGCAGATTTCTCGATGAATGAGATTTATCGGCCATTCAATAAAAGTTGCTTAATTGAGAATAAATGTACACCCAATGCAACTGGGACTATAAAACCTGGAATGAGTATATATGGAAAGGTACCTATAATACTTGAACTAGGGTCGTTTAAAAAAACGCGAAAAGTAGATGGAGCGGATAATGCTGTTATGGTGACTATGTTGATAAGCATAATGATCCCACTTACGTTCCACAAGATTGCGGCTACTTGTTGTCTGTGGTTTTTAAAGAAAAATAAATTTCCAGCTATCAAAGCAGTTATGCCTACAATGACGTCATGATTTAGTCCTAAAAATGTCATCTGATAGGGGAGTAATGATATAGTAAATAACATGTAAAACATCAGTTCTACTATTATCCTAAACGATTGAAAATAGATTAAACTTTGTTCGCTTAGTGCTTTAAGCAAAAGTCTAAAAAATCTATGTTGAAGTAAGAAAAAGATTAAAATAATTGGAGGAATAAAAACAAGTGCTATTCTTGGTGGAATAGAATCGAAAAATATAAAGAATTCAAGGTAGCTAAGAAAAGAAAGTATAGCAATCCAGAGTATTAAGCCTAGGCTTGTAAATCGAACAATAGCATTAGCATTATAAGCTTGGATTCTTAGTCTTTTACAGGCCAGTTTAAGTGCTTTTCGAATGCAGATTAAAAGAATAAAGACTATTAGCAAAGTAGTTAGGGCACAGAAATTTGCTAAGTTGAATGTAGTCATTTACTTTAATGCTTTTAAAGTAAGATAACCGTTTTTAATAAATTGGTGTGAAAAGATAAATTTTAACCAAAGGAAGGGAATTGGGGAGAATTGCTGGTTCCGTTGTTATACTGGGTATATTTAGTACCATTATCACTATTCATAAAGGTAGGAGTATCAGGAGATATTAGATTGAATCTCTCAATGTCCTGTTGCTGAATAATTTTAAACGGATTTTTATACTTCATATACTCTATATAGAGGGGCCTTTTTAATGAAATATAAACAGACATAAATTCTGTTTAGTTCCCTATTAAGACTCTACTATTCTGAAAAAGTATCATTTTTTAACATATTCCATGTTTCATAAAGCTTTTCTTGTTTTGGACGATCGTTTGGAATTTCTCGTAAAGGGTCGCATTCATTGAGGTATTGGCTACATTCTTGAGGAAGCGCTTGGTAAAGAGAGGTGCCCTTTTTTTTCCAATTAATCATTTTATCACTTACATTTTTGATGATTTTACCAGGATTTCCTACTACTAAGCTTCTAGGAGGAATAACTGTTTGAGCTTTAACAAATGTTAAAGCGCCTATGATAGATTCTTTGCCTATAACGACGTTATCCATAATAACGGCATTCATTCCTATCAAGCAGTTTTCTTCTAAAATTGCTCCATGGATTATGGCTCCATGGCCTACGTGTGCACCTAGATGTAATTTCACCTCAACACCAGGGAACATATGAATGGTGCAATTTTCTTGAACATTACAGCCATCTTCAATGATAATTCCTCCCCAATCCCCTCGGATGGCAGCTCCTGGCCCAATGTAAACATCCTTTCCAATGATAACATTACCAGTAACAGCTGCTAGAGGATGAACAAATGAAGACTCATGGACGACAGGTTTAAAGCCTTTGAATTCGAAAAACATGTAAAAGCCAATTTTAATTTTGAAATAAATTCCTTTAAGAAAGTAATTCTCTATAAGAATTTGAAATGTATTCAAAGATTTAAATAAAAAGGGCTTGTTCATGACGAACAAGCCCTTTTTATTTATTCTTTTATAGGTACTAATAAAATTTACTCACCACCCAACATAGAAATTAAATGTAGTGCTTCATAATAGATCCAAACTAATGTCGCTAATAAGCCCATTGCCGAATACCATTCCATGTATTTTGGAGCACTGTGTGCTTCACCTTTTTCGAAGTTGTCAAAATCTACTAATAGTTTCATACAAGCAACTACTAAAATCGCTACAGTGATGCCGATACCCATTGCTCCACCTTGATGAAGGTAAGGAATCGCAATCCCGAAAAAAGAAAGTGCAAAGTTCAATAAGTAAACCAACATTATTGCGCCTGTTGCCATCATTACACCAGCCTTAAATTTTTCTGTTACTTTAATCCATCCAGCTTTGAAAATCATGAGCATCATGAAAAGCAAAGATATGGTTAAGCAAACTGCTTGGAATATGATAAAACTTGTTCCTGCTACATAAGCGAAACTTGCAGATAAAGATCCTACGAATAATCCTTCAAGTAAAGCGTAAATCGGAGCAAGCATTGCTGATTTGTGAGGAGCTCTTGAAGCCCATAGGGCTATGCCCATCCCACCAAATATACCTATGTACATAAACATTTGAGAAGGAAATGCAAAGCTAAATAATGTGGTGATTAACATTAGCCCTGTTAAGGCAAAAGTCTTGTTTATTGCACCATTAACGGTCATTCTACCAGCTTGGACATTGATTAAATCAGCGTCTAGTGGTGTATTCATTGATTCCGCTTTGTATTTATCCTCTTTAAACATTGGATTAGTTGAGGAATTTAAAGGGTTTCTTCTTGCCATGATTGATATTTATTTAGTTAAATGTAGAAGGATTAATTGAAACATCCTTTCTATCTTCAATATAACACTTTATTTAGACGGAAAAGTTTAAAAAAGAGACATTTTGACGGAGATCTTAAGATAATTTTAAGCTTTAAACAAAAAAAGAACCAGCTTCTCAGCTGGTTCTAATTGTTTTTGGGGTACCAATCAGTAATAGTTAGATTGGTACTTCATTTGGATTTTATTCTTTATTCTTCTTCAGAACCTTTTTTTGTACCATTATCGGAAATGGAAGCTATACCATCTGCAGTATCAACAGCATTATCAATTAAATTGTCTTGACTTTCTCCATTGGCGACATCACTAACCACATCGGTAACATCTTCAACAACCTCTTCGATGGTTTCTTTTATTTCATCAACAACCTCTTCGACAATTTCTTTTAAGTCTTCAGCTACTTCCTTTACCTTTTCCACAACTGACTGAGCAACTTGTTTACCATTTCCTTTACCTGCAAGGATTGCAGTTGCTGCTGCCGCTAATTTATTATCTTCTTTTGATCTTTTAACTTCGGCTTCTTTAATGCTGTTAGCAATTTTTTCTTTAGCCTGCTCTTTAGCTTGCGCTAATTTAACCTTTTCTAGACGAATTGCATCTTTTTCTTTTTGTTGAATCATTCTTTGATCCAAATCTTTTTTTGTTGCGAGCATTTCTTCGAACTTAACCTGCTTAGATCGAATTCTTTCTTGGATCATAGAGACCTTTGCTTGTCTAATCTGCTGCTCTAGTTGACCATCTGTGCTATTGATCTTATTGTCTTGGAACTGCAAGTCTTTTTTGTCTCTGTTAATGGATTTTTCCATTTTATCAATAGCATTGATAAGTCCATCATATCTTCTTTGCAATCTGTCCATTGCTGAATTTCCTGTATTGGCAGAAGGACCGAATCTTTTTTCTTTAACTTTTTTAAAGGCTTTGTCAATTCGCTCCCATACTTCAGATCTGTGTTCTTTTGTTAATTTGGTATCCCTAAATTTAAGTTGCAGCTTTTTGAGATCTTCAAATAAGGCACTTAAACGACCACCTTCTATTTTTTGCTCGATTTCTTCTAAAGAACCATGAAAGATCTTTGTGGCTTCTTTGGATGCTGATCTAAATTCTTCATCAAGATTAGCTCTCAATTTTTTTAAATTGTCAAAAACGCCATTTGTTTTTGTCCTTAAATCTTCAGAATGCTCTCTGAGTAAATTTCGTTCTCGGATTTGAGATTGTACCTTATTCCAAAAGCCTTTCAATTCTTCGAAAACCTCACCACTAAATCTATTTAAACTGTCGACTTTCTGTTTGATGTCACCAAGTTCATTTTCGTAAAGCTCATTTAACTTGTTTGATAAAACAACAAAATGCCATTCAGTTTGTGCTCTTTGTATTAAATCTCCTCTTTCTACCCGAATGTCTTCAGGTAAAAGACTATCTGAAACACTCAAGGCTCTTTCTTGATGTTGGTTATTTTCTGGAAAATCAACTTCTTGACCATCACGCCACTTATTGAGCATGTCATCCACAAATTGATCGGTAAGGTCTTTATCTGGAAATGTCCAAAGGTCTACTTTGTTTTCTTTTGGACGTAGTTGGAGTGCGACTAGAATTTTTTCGTCATTTGCATTTGTTCCCCAAAGGACTAACTTGGTTTTCATAAGTACTAGGTATTAATTAACAATGTTACTGTTGTAGTTTCTAAAATCTTCTTTCTTCTATTATTAAGGTGTCAAAAGTAAATTTAACTAAATTTATCCTTTCTTTCGGATTAAGCTGTTTTATTAATAATCATTAACAGCGTATTAAACCGTGACTCCTATTAAGTTTTTTGCGACTAAGTATTCAGAAATTTGGACAGCATTTGTAGCAGCGCCTTTTCTTAGGTTATCTGAAACGATCCACAAATTCATCCCGTTCTTTATTGAATGATCTCTTCTTATTCGACCAACAAATACTTCATCTTTATCTTTTGCAAATAAAGGCATAGGATATACATTATTTTCTATGTCATCCTGAACAATAATGCCTTCTGTATTTTTTAATAGTTCTATTACTTCTGATTTTTCAAAATCATTATGAAATTCTACATTTACACTTTCAGAATGCCCACCATCGACAGGGACTCTGACTGCAGTTGCTGTAATAGCCAATGTATCATCTCCTAAAATTTTTTGAGTTTCATTTACAAGTTTGAGCTCTTCTCTTGTGTATCCGTTTTCAAAAAAAACATCACAGTGTGGTATGCAATTTTCAAAAATTGGGTAATGGTAAGCCATGTCTTCTTTAGGATAGCTCCCATTATCTCTTTCTCCTTTATATTGTTCAACAGCTTTGACTCCTGTTCCTGTGAAAGATTGATAAGTAGAAATGACTAATCTCTTGATTTTGTATTTTAAATGTAATGGATTAAGTGCAGCAACCATCTGAATGGTTGAGCAATTAGGATTAGCAATTATTTTATCTTCATTTGTTAACAAGTGTGCATTGATTTCAGGAACAACTAGTTTTTTAGTAGGATCCATTCTCCAAGCTGAAGAATTGTCAACAACGGTAGTTCCTGCGTCAGCAAATTTTGGCGCCCATTCTTTTGAAGTAGTTCCACCTGCAGAGAAAATTGCTATATCTGGTTGTTTCTTTATGGCCTCTTCCATACCAATGACGTAGTAAGTATCTCCTCTAAAAGAAATTGGAGTACCTAAGGATCTTTCTGAAGCAACAGGAATAAATTCGGTAATCGGGAAATTACGCTCATTTAAGACTTTCATCATTACATTTCCGACCAATCCTGTAACGCCTACTATTGCTAATTTCATTTTAAATTCTTTGCTTAACTAATACGAACTTGCAGCTTATTTTGTTGCTATGTCCATTAACTGTAAAGTTTAGATTAAATTAGCTTAAATCAAACATACTTGTTAATGAATTCACTAAATTTAACACAGATCTCAACTTACTGCTAACAAAGATTAATGAAAAATCAGTTTCCAATAGTTTTTAGGCGAATTTTTGGGTTTAGTTTTGCATTTATTTTATGTGTTTGCCACATTCATGCACAATTAGAAGAAAATTTTTCTGATGGTGATTTTACCATGAATCCTACATGGGTAGGCGATACAAATGATTTTATAGTAAACGATGATGATAGGCTTCAATTATTTGATGATGATGTGTCAGGGTCGAGTGCCTACTTGTCTACGACTGCTCAAACAAAAGGAGTGACCACTTGGGAGTTTTGGGTGAACATGGATTTTTCTCCATCCTCTTCTAACTTTTCTAAAGTATACCTTGCTTTTGATAATCCTAATTTGAATTTAGCAGGAAATGGTTATTACATTAAAGTTGGAGGAATAAGTCAAAATGAAGATGCT
Source organism: uncultured Saprospiraceae bacterium (assembly GCA_937941095.1). Taxonomy (GTDB): domain Bacteria; phylum Bacteroidota; class Bacteroidia; order Chitinophagales; family Saprospiraceae; genus JALZVN01. The sequence continues at coordinate 11,412 of CALDYJ010000036.1, forward strand.
ATAGAATTATTTAGGCAAGACGGAACAAATTCTACACTACTAATTTCAGGCTTAATGGGTGGTGTCGGCACTGATAATGTCACGGTACGGATAAGAGTAATTAGAGATGAAAATTCAAATTGGACATTGCTCACTGACTTGCTTGGAGATGATGATTTTATAGATCGTGGATCGGCCTTAGATGACACGTATGATTTGTTAAACCATTTTGGTTTTGTTTGCGAATATACTTCTACAAGATCTGAAGCTTTTCAGTTTGACGAAATTTTCATTGATCCTTTGTATGTCGATGAAATGGCTCCGCAAATATTAAGCGTTGAGGTTTTAGAAAATGATAAAATTGAACTTGTCTTTTCAGAGTCTATACAAGGTGATTTTTCTCAAGCTGAATTCACTTGTGATCAAGGCATAAGTCTAGCGAATCCATTTTTTTCTTCAAGTTCTGAAGATAGGATTAGGCTAGATAACTCCCCATCGTTTATAAATGCAGAATCGTATACTGTAACGGTAAGCGGTATAAAGGATCTTGCGGGAAATTTAATGCTAGAAGAAGCAATAGCATTTACATATTTTAAGGAAGATTATGCAAATCCATATGAACTAATTATCACTGAATTAATGGTTGATCCGAGACCTTCAATAGGTCTGCCAGAGGCAGAATACATAGAACTGTATAATAATGGAGAGAGGTACATTCAACTTAATTTTCATACTATTTCTAGTGGCGGCACCCCAGTTCAATTACCTAGCTATTTATTAGCTCCCAATGATTATGTAAGTTTAGTGAATGCTGAAGATATTAATCTTTTTGATGAAGTGTCTAATCCACTGGCAGTAATTGATTTGCCAAAATTAACCAATACTGCAGATGAAGTGGTTTTGGCTTCTGCTAATAATGGAAGTTTGGTTTATAGTGTTTTTTATACGGATGACTGGTATAAAGATCCATCTAAAAAAGAAGGTGGTTATTCTTTGGAAATGATAAATATTGGCGCCTCTTGTCTTGGGGTTGATAATTGGTCTGCGAGTACAAGCTTAATTGGAGGAACACCAGGAAAAGAAAATGCTAACAGTAACTTTGAATTAGACGAATCATTCGCTCAATTACTTTCAGTTTTTCCTTTAGACAAATCAACTTTAATTCTCAAGTTTGATAAAAGTCTAGACATTAATTCAGCTGTTGACGATTCTAATTATTCCATTTTAAACGGGCCTTTAATAACGTCTCTTAATCTATTGCCAACTACAAATGAGATCGAATTGATATTGGAAAATGATTTAGAAGAAGGGCGGATATATAACATGATTATAAAAGGAATTGCAGATTGCAATGGTAATATTACAGGAGAAAATCAAACACTAGATTTCGGATTACCAATGCGAGCATCAGCTGGAGATTTGTTGATCAATGAACTCCTTTTTAATCCGTCAACAAATGGTGTGGACTTCGTCGAGTTTGTAAATGTTTCTGAGAAAATTATCGATGCTTCTACACTTATTATTGGGAATGTGGACGAAACCGGTAATAATTCAAATCCCATTCTTGTAGAAACATTAATTTTTCCTGGAGATTTCTTTGTTTTAAGTCCTTCTGTAGAGATTTTGAGTGGTTTTTATGAAATAAAAAACCCAAGTTTTTTACATGAAAACACATTGCCTTCTTTTAATGATGATTCAGGAAATGTAACATTGTACACGAGTCAATTTGGTCTTGGAGAAGTCATTGATGCCTTTGATTATGATAAGGATTTCCATAATGATTTGCTTGCCGATAAAAATGGTATTTCGCTTGAAAGGATCAGCAAAACATCTGCTACCAATGATCCTGGTAATTGGCATTCTTCAGCTGCAGCAAATGGTTATGCAACTCCAACATACGAAAATTCTCAATTTCAAATGAATCCGGACCTGGTAGAAAATGAGTCCTATGAGATAATCAATAAAACATTTTCTCCTGATGGTGATGGTTATAAGGATTTTATGCAATTGTCTTTTAAGCAATTAGGCCCAGGAAAATTAGCCACTATAAAATTATTTGATCAAGTCGGTAGGGAAGTGAAAACTCTTGCAAATAATGAATTAATAGCGAGTTCAGGTACTTTTTTATGGGATGGTTCTAGTAATGAAAACGAAATGTTACGAATGGGGATCTATATTATGTGGGTCCAAATATTTTCTCCAGATGGAGGTGTTTCAGTATTTAAAGAGCCAATAGTCTTAGCTAAAAAACTATAATCAATTCATTGGAAAGATTGAGATTAAGCTTTTTTTAGTTTTTCCAAACACACTTTTAAAGAATCTTTCCAATAAGGTATTTTTAGATCAAAAGTACTTTTGATTTTAGCCTTATTTAATAAACTAAAGTGTGGTCTTTTTGCGGGAGTCGGATAATCTTTAGTTTCAATGGGATCCACTTGGCAGCTAATGGATTCTAATTCGAATATAGCCTTTGCAAAATCAAACCAACTACAAACTCCTTCATTGCTGTAATGGTAAATCTCGTTAAATTTGAAGTCATCGATTATTCCTTTATCATGTTTGGAAATGATTTCTAAGATGGCTTGAGCTAGGTCCGCTGCATAAGTAGGACTACCAATCTGATCAAAAATAACTGTTAATTTATCTCGGTCATTACCCAAGCGGATCATTGTTTTCACAAAATTATTCCCAAAACTTGAATATACCCAAGAAGTTCTTATCACCATTGTCAATTCATGCATCGCTCTGCATACCAACTCTCCTTCAAGCTTAGTTGCCGCGTAAATGCTTTGAGGCATGGTATAATCGTCTTCTTTAAATGGAACATTTTGTGTATTGCTATGATACACATAATCTGTAGATAAATGTACCAAAGGGATTCCAGACTTAGCACATGATTTTGCAAGATTAAGTGCACCTTCGACATTAATGGCATGTGCCTTTTCTTGATCTTCTTCTGCTTTATCTACCGCAGTGTAAGCTGCACAATTAATCACGTAAGAAACAGCATTAGCCTCGAAAAAAGATTTCACTTGATCTGGATTAGTGATGTCTAACTCTTCGTAATCTGTAAAAACAAATTTAAATGAAGATTCTTCTGCTAAAACTTTTAATTCAGAACCTACTTGGCCATTACCACCTGTAACTAAAATCATTATTGAAATTTTATATCTACGTCTTTATGTTCTTTAAACTTTGGAAGAATAGCATCTTTATCAGATAATAAAATATCCTTATGATCAATTTTCCAATCAATGGCTATGTTTTCATCATCAAACCTTATTCCTCCTTCACTAGCTTTTGAATAATAATTGTCGCATTTATATGAAAAAAGCGCTTTGTCACTTAAGACGACAAAACCATGAGCGAAGCCTCTAGGTACAAAAAATTGTCTTTTGTTTTCACCACTTAATTCTACACTTACGTATTCGCCATAAGTTGGAGAATTTGTTCTAATGTCGACTGCTACATCTAAAACTAATCCTTCAATGACCCTAACTAACTTTGCTTGACAATGTTCTCCACTTTGATAATGAAGTCCTCTTAAAGTTCCATAAGACGAATAGGATTCATTGTCTTGAACGAAGTTACAAGAGATGTTACTATTAGAGTCAAAAAACTGTTTGTTGTAGCTTTCCATAAAGTATCCTCTATCATCAGAAAATACTTTAGGGTCATAAATGACTAATCCTTTAATAGAAGTTTCTATAAATGCCATATTATTTTTTTCTAAAGAAAATTGCTATTGGTACACCTTTAAAATTAAATTGTTCACGTAGTTGGTTTTCAATGTAATTTCGATAACTTTCTTTAATGTGTTTTGGATAATTACAAAAGAAAGCAAATGCAGGAAAATAGGTTGGTAATTGGGTAGCATATTTTATTTTCACGAACTTGCCTCTATGAGCTGGTGGTGAAAATTTATCCATCGCTTCCTGAATAAATTCATTTAGGACAGAAGTTTTTATTTTTTGTTTTCTATTTTGTTCTACTTCTAATGCCATTTCGATGGCTTTAAAAATTCTTTGTTTTTCTAAAACTGAAACAAAAAGAATAGGTACATCATTAAATGGAGCAATCTTTTTTCTTATCTCTTCTTCTTGGTCTCTAGCCGTATTGGTTTCTTTATCCATAAGATCCCATTTGTTAGCTAATATCATGATGCCTTTATTCCTTTTCTGAGCTAATGAAAATATTTTCATGTCTTGTGCTTCCATCCCAGTTCTTGCATCTATAATTAGGATGCAGACATCACAATCTTCAATTGCTTTTATAGCACGCATGACAGAATAGAATTCTAAATTCTCACTGACTTTTGCTTTCTTTCTTATTCCAGCTGTATCGATTAATAGAAATTCTTTATCGAATTTTTTATAATGGGTATTGATAGAATCTCTGGTTGTTCCAGCTATTTCTGTGACAATGTTTCTTTCTTCACCCAATAGTGCATTCACAAATGAAGATTTTCCGACGTTTGGTCTACCAACAATTGCAAATTTTGGTAAAGCGGATTCTAAAGGGACAGCCTCTTCGAGCTGTTCTGTTATAGAGTCCAATAAATCACCAGTCCCTCCACCTGTTATTGAGGAAAGAAAAAAGGTGTTTTCAAAACCGAGGCTCCAAAATTCATTTGCTTCAAGTAATGTCTGGTTGTTATCAACTTTATTGACCGCTAGAAAAACAGGTTTGTCAGTTCTCCTCAACATTCTAGCTACTTCTTCATCTAAATCAGTGATTCCAGTAGTTACATCCACCATAAAAACAATGACCTGAGCTTCATCAATAGCTATCTCTACTTGTGAACGAATTGCTTTTTCAAAAATATCTTCAGAACCTTTAACAAATCCACCAGTATCTACAACAGTAAAAGTTTTCCCATTCCATACACTAGAGCCGTACTGTCTATCTCTTGTCACCCCACTTTCATCATCTACAATCGACTGCCTTTCTCCGATTAATCTATTGTATAGTGTTGATTTGCCGACATTCGGTCTTCCTACTATGGCTAATATATTATTCAAATTATTACTTTAAATTTTAGAACACAAAGCTACTAAAATCGTCATAAGAATAAGAATTGTTATTTTTAGACCGAAAACTCGTCATAAGCACAAAAAGGTAGATTTTAGAGAACTTTTAATAGAAGTTCTACTGTTAAGAATTTTAAGTCTCCTTGCTTATTCTAATTTACTCAACACAAATACTTTAATCATGAAGAACTTACTTTATCTTCTAGTTTTCTCGGCTTTATTTTTCAATTTCTCTTGTAGTGGTGATGATGAAGGAGTGACACCTCCTATCGAAGGTTCACACGTTGAAATTAATGATTTGAAAGCATTTTTGGCTTCAGAAATAAAAAGCGAAAGTAATGTTAGGTATGTAAATCCTCAAGGGAGTGTAAAAATGACCCAAATTGATTATAAAGAATCAACTGAAGATTTAAGTTTAGATGGTCAGTCGTACACGAGTGATAAATTTACGGTAAGCCTATCCGAAGGAGCTGGAGGTGATTATCTGATTAATCTAGTTGGTACAGCCACCTTTGATTCTAAAGCTTTTAATGTTTTATTGGTACCAGGTAATGGCACCGAGCCAGTGAGAGGAGAAATTTCATACGATCACATAAATGGTGATGCAATTGGATCCACACCAAATGGGGAATTTATAGCAAGTATGGATTTAGGCACCAGAACTTTTACGGATGTTTTTAAATTCGAAAGAGCCATTGAAAGTTCGTTTTCTGAATTGTATGTAAATGAAGAAAATGGGGTAGTTGCATTCAGAGATGGAAGTAATGTTTTGTGGATTTTTGATGGATTTCAATAATTTAGTCTTTAGTCTTTAGTTTGTTCAATATCGAAAATGGCAAACTAAGCTAATTACCATGAAGGAATGAAGTTAAAAAAATATAAATCAGAAGAATTAGTAACCAAATTTTTCTAATAGCTTCTCATCATCTCTCCAGTTTTCTTTTACTTTGATGGAGATGTCCAGAAAGACTTTTTTATTTAGAAAGTTTTCTAAATTTTTTCTAGATGCAGTGGCTAATTTTTTAATGCTTGCAAGAATGATCATTTTTTGACTTTCGCGCATGACAAACAGGGTTGCTTCGATTTTGACAAGTTCTTCTTTTTTCTTTGTTAAAGTTTCTTTGAAGGAATTGGTAATGATCTGGACAGAGTAAGGTATTTCTTGTTTGAATTGTTCCAGTACTTGTTCTCTAATAATTTCACTTACAAAAAATCGATAAGGTTTATCGGTCAATTGATCTTTAGGAAAATAGACTGGGCCTTCAGGCAAATGTTTGATGATCTGCTTGAGTAAGGTGTCTATGTTTTTCTTATTTATCGCCTCCGTTGGAATGGTTTCTTTTATTCCGGGTAACTTAAGTTGCCAAGATTGTATTAATTTTAAAACTACTATTGGTTCGACCAGATCAGTTTTATTGATTATTAAGAAGATAGGAACTTTTAGTTCTTTTAATTTTAATAGTAAAGGATGATCGTCTTCATATTTTTCTGAAGTATCTGTTACAAAAAGCATGAGGTCTGCATCTTCAAAAGTTGTATGCACAAAACGGTTCATGGCTTTTTGCATTTCATATGAAGGATCTTTGATTATACCTGGTGTGTCTGAGAAAACAATTTGATAGTCATCATCACTGAGAATACCCAAAATCCTATGTCTTGTTGTTTGTGGTTTATTGGTTATGATTGACATGCGTTCTCCAATTAAGGCATTGAGCAATGTTGACTTGCCAACGTTTGGATTTCCAATTATGTTTACAAAACCTGATTTATGCATGTATTAAAAGGATAGTTTTTTAATGCTCTGTTCTAACATTTGACTTATGCTTAAAAAAAATAGTTTTGGCTTTTGTCTCCGCCAATTAATGTCTTTAAATTCTAGACCAAAATTAACATAATGTTGTATTTTGGTAGTACACATTTCATCTTCTACATGATCGAGTACATTTAAGAAACAAATCCATCCATTGTCTTCTTTTATGTCTTCGTACCATTCTTCGTAATAGCAATCATCAGAGCCATGAAAATTTAAGACATTCTCACAGGCAAGTATAAATTTACTGATGCCAAGATCTGTCAATTCATCAATAATGTTCCTTTTGAGGTACATGATGTCATTATTGATGCAGTCATTCCATTCACCAATTAATTCTATGATAGCAAAATGTTCATCGTAATCTACGAATAGAATTTTCATGTATAAGGTAGATGAGCCAAATTCATCCCATTGAGGATGGATGAAATAATTATAAACTTTCTTTGTGAATTTGAATTCATCATAAATTCGACCAAAAAAGGGTGATTGCTCATCTTCCGAAGCAATGTACGAGTCTCTCCATTTAAAATACGGCTCTATGTCATGCATCTGTATATTCTCTATTCATACTATAAATTACACATATAATACCAAATTTACAAGGTGCCTAAATTACTGGAATATATAGTTAAAATGTAAATTTATCAGACAACTTTTTAATTGAATTGTTTAGAAGAATAATTCTATTTTAAATGTTGTAAGTTGTTTATTATTCTATCTAGCAGCATTTAGCCTTTAAATTTTGAAGAAGATAATATTTACAGGGCCAGAAAGTAGTGGTAAGACAAGCCTACTGAGAAAATTAGCAAGAGACCATAAGCTAAGCTGGACACCTGAATACTCAAGACAATATTTATATGAGACAGCGGGGAAATATGGTTTTAAAGATTTAGTACAAATTGCCAAGGGGCAGTACGAGCTAGAAAAAATGTTTGCGGTAAGCAACCCAAGCATCTTATTATGCGATACTTCTTTATTAGTATTGAAAATTTGGTCTATTTATAAGTTTGGTAAAGTTGATGAATGGATAGAACAACAATTGTGTAATATGAAGGAATGTACGTGGATCTTATGTGCTCCGGACATTCCTTGGGAGTATGATAAATTGAGAGAAAATGAACATTCAAGAGATCATCTGTTTAATTTATATTTGGAAGAACTTAATAAAAAGGAATTTGATTTTCATATAGTTGAAGGATCAATAGAAAAGCGTACCGCTTTCATGAATAAGATTCTTTTTAATAAGTAAGATGATCTAAATCGATTTCATGTAAAAATTTAAATTGAGATTGCTTTAAATTTATAGCTTTCGGAATAAATTAGTTTGGGAAAATATATTGATTCAGTAAAATTACTTTAACTTTGAGTACTTTCTTGGGGTGCCAACTGCTTGAAGCAAGGCTGAGATCATACCCAATGAACCTGATACAGGTAATGCTGGCGCAGGGAAATTTACAAGATTATTCTACTCTTGTAAGTAAGTTTATTTCGCCAAGTCTCAGGGTGAATAATAAATCAATACAAAATGAAATCAATAATTTTAGGATTAATTTTTCTCCCATGTTTAATGTTTTCACAAGCATCATTAATTGGAGAAGTCTATGATGAGACAGGCGAAACTTTGCCTGGAGCTACGGTCTTGTTATCAGGTACTGATTTTGTAACTTCCACAGATGCCTACGGATTTTTTTTGATCAAAAATGTTCCTCCAGGGAATTACAAAATCGAGATCACTTACATCGGTAAGAAGTTTTATGAAGAGACTTTAAATCTGCAAGGAAGAGAACAAAGAGATTTTACTTTAATAGATGAGGCAATTTATGGAGAAACTGTAGTCATAAGTTCAACAAGAATTGGAGAACGAATGCCTTTTACTTATTCCAATATTGAAAAGGAAGAGATAGATAGAAACAACCTAGGTCAAGACATGCCTTTTTTATTAAGGCATACTCCTTCGACAGTTGTTACATCAGATGCCGGAGCAGGATTTGGATATACTGGAATTCGAATCAGAGGTTCGGATGCAACACGTACCAATGTAGTGATTAATGACATTCCTCTCAATGACGCTGAATCACAAGGGACCTTTTGGGTGGATCTACCAGACTTTGCAAGTTCAACAAAAAGTATACAAGTACAAAGAGGGGTAGGGACATCTACCAATGGTGCAGGAGCTTTTGGTGCGACAGTAAGCCTAGATTCAAAAGGCTACCAAACGGAATCTTCAGTTTCTTTAGACAATGTCTTTGGGTCTTTTAATACTAGGAAACATTCTCTGAATTTAAATTCAGGTTTGTTAAAAGATCATTGGAGTTTTGAAGGTAGGTTTTCATTAATTAATTCAGACGGGTACATAGATAGAGCAAGTGCTGATCTTAAATCTGCATATTTTTCAGGAGGGTATTTTGATAATAATACCAGCGTTCAAGCTATTGCCTTCACCGGCAAAGAGATTACTTATCAAGCATGGAATGGAACACCAGAATCTAGAATAAATGGAAGTGATGAAGAGCTTGCAGAACACATTGCAAATAATGAAGGCAGTATTTATGAAACAGAAGAAGACCTAGCAAACATTTTAGAATCAGGAAGACGGTATAACTATTATTTATATGAAAATGAAGTGGATGATTACCGACAAGACCATTACCAACTTCATTTTAATCAATTATTAGGGGAAGGATTAGACTTAAGTGTATCAGGTCACTATACAAAAGGAAAAGGCTTTTTTGAACAATTTAGAAATAAGGAATCATTTCAAGATTATGGTCTACCAAACATAGACTTGTTTGAAATTTCTGTTCCAATAAATCTATTAGAGACCTTCTTAGAAAACCCACCTTTGATTAATAATCCAGATGCAAGTGCTACTTTAATTGGTTACAGTGAAAATCCTATGACAGGAGATTCATTGGCAGACTTGAATGTAGCCATTCGAGAAACAGATTTAGTAAGAAGAAGATGGCTGGATAATGACTTTTATGGAGTGGTCGTAAATCTGAAGAAGGATTTTGAAAATTTTAAATTGAGCATTGGAGGTGCTCAACATATCTATGAAGGTCTTCACTTTGGAGAAATTATTTGGGCTGATTATGCATCAGATTCTTTTGTTGGAGATAACTATTATGAAGGAACTTCTACAAAGAAAGATTTTAATGTCTATGCAAAAGGTATTTATTTACTTAATGATAAATTGAGTTTGTTTGCTGACCTGCAATATAGAGGGATAGATTATGTGACAAGCGGAGTAGACAATGATTTGGTCAACTATAACATCGATGTGGACTTCCAGTTTTTTAACCCAAAATTCGGGTTCAATTATTTAATTAGTCCTCAAGACGAAGTTTATGCTTCTTTTGCTGTTGCAAATAAAGAACCGAACAGATCAGATTTTATTGATGCACTTGATGGTACGAATCCTAGGGCAGAAAACCTAAGTGACATTGAAGTCGGCTATAAAAGAAAATATGATAAATATTTTTTTGATGCTAATGTATATTACATGCTTTACAGAGATCAACTGGTTGCTACAGGTGCGCTTAATGACGTGGGATCGGTAGTAAGAATGAACATTGAAGATAGCTACAGAGCGGGCTTAGAAATACAGACAGCATATGAATTTAATGCTAACTTTAGTTTGGGTGCATTTGCAACTTTCAGTCAAAATAAAATTAAATCTTTTGAAGAAACGGTATATGATTATACTAATGGTTTTGATGTTTTAAAAATATCACATGATGAAACGGATATTTCTTTTTCTCCAAATCTGATTGCTGGAGGAAGTATAAATTTTAGTCCAATTAGTAAATCGGAAAGGCAAAATATTTCTTTTAGTTTATTGCCAAAATATGTCGGCTCACAATTTTTGGATAATACATCAAATGATAATAGAGCTTTGGATGCTTACTTTGTTTCAGATCTACTCTGCCGTTTTGAATTAAAGCCTTCATTCGTCAAGAAAATGGTGCTCAGTATAAAAGTAAATAATGTATTTAATGAACTTTACTCTAATAATGGGTACACTTATAGCTACGTTTTTGGGGATACGATTACAGAAAATTTTCTATATCCCCAGGCAGGAATCAATTTTTTAGCAGGCTTAAAAATAGATTTTTAGGCCTGCTAAAAAGTCTTGAAAGTCCATATTTAAAGCCAGCTGCGCTATTTTTAGTGCAGCTGGCTTTAAATATTAAGATATTAACTATTGTTAAAGTTTGTACTCAAAGGAAATTATTTTCGTCAAATAAAAGTTTACATTAAAAGGCAAATTGATAAAACCACATTTCTACTACACTTAAGAAACATAGAGAGAATTTTAAAGGCATTTTTTATCAAGATGAAAAGATAAGCTGTTTCTGACGCGAGTCAGGTTTTTATTTTTTTTCATTAAACTAATTTGTCATGAAAAATTCCATGTTCATGTTAACACTTCTTGTGTTACAAAGTATCACCTTTTTGCAGGCTCAGGATATTGCAGCTGTAAATTCAAGAATCGAATTTAATACTGTTGGTAAAACTGAAAAAGCAACTACTACAAAAGTAACGAATCTTTCTACTGCTTCAGAACGACACTACCACAGTTTTAACATCAATGAACCAAATGAACTATTGACATTTAACCTCGATGTAAAAAATGATTACAATGTAAATGTTTTAGTAAGAGATAATGGCGATAGAATTGTCTACGAAGGATCTTTGCATAATTCTGGAATCTTTAATTACAATGCAAACTTATTAACTCCTGGTGTTTATACTATAACACTAAGTAATAGTGAGTTCTTTTTGAGTAAGCGTTTTGTGAAGCATCCAGTAGGAGTACGAGTATTAGACTAAAAATAAACCCCCTCAAGCCGGAGGCTTTAGGGGGTTGTTTTATCTATTTCTTTCAATACTTTTTTATACTCGCTTTATAATCATTGAAGAAGCTCCTCCACCGCCATTACAGATTGCTGCACATCCAATTTTTCCTTTCTTTTCATTCAACACATTACAGAGCGTTGTAACTATTCTTGCACCAGATGCTCCTAAAGGATGACCTAAAGAAACAGCACCTCCATGTACATTTACTTTATCCGCTTTTAATTTCATGTCTTTCATAAAAGCCATAGTAACTACAGCAAAAGCTTCATTGACTTCATAAAAATCTATGTCTGTTTTTTTGATGCCTGCTTTTTTAATGGCTTCTTTAGCTGCTTTTGGAGGAGCAGTTGTAAACCACTTTGGTTCATGTGCAGCATCTGCAAAAGATAAGATTTTGGCGATTGGTTTTAACTTGTATTTTTTCACAGCCTCTTTACTTGCAAGGATTAAAGCTGAAGCTCCATCGTTAATTGTTGAAGCATTGGCTGCCGTTACAGTACCGTCTTTAGAAAAAGCCGGTCTCAAAGTTGGAATTTTTTCAAACTTAACTTTTTTAAATTCTTCGTCTTCTGAAACTTGAATCGCATCACCTCTTCTTTGAGGAACTTCAACAGCAACTATTTCATTTTTAAAAATTCCAGTTTCTGTAGAATTAGCAGATCTTTTATAAGATTCAATAGCGAAATCATCTTGAGCTTTCCTTGAGATTTTATATTTAGTAGCTGTTGCATCTGCACAAACTCCCATAGCACATTGATCGTAAGCATCAGTCAATCCATCTTTTTGCAAACCGTCTACTACATTTTTGTTACCAAATTTAGCTCCCCATCTTTGAGCAGGTAAATAGTAAGGAATGTTTGACATGCTTTCCATTCCTCCAGCGACAACTATATCTGTATCTCCTAACATGATGGATTGTGCTCCTAACATAATTGACTTCATTCCAGAAGAACATACTTTGTTTATTGTAGTACAAGGAACCTTATTAGGAATCCCAGATTTAATGGCTGCTTGTCTAGCTGGAGCTTGGCCTAAATTTGCACTCACTACATTTCCCATAAAAACTTCATTAACCTGAGTGGCTTTTACTTTTGCTTTCTTTAAAGCACCTTTTATCGCTGTTGCTCCTAAATCAACAGCTGAAACACTTGATAAAGTTCCACCAAAACTCCCCATTGGAGTCCTTACTGCTGAAACTATAAAAACTTCTTTTGATTTACTCATATTGATTTATTATTTGTGATTGCAAAAGTAAACATCTTTTTGCTTTATTCTTCAAATGCCTCCAGGCTTATACTTACATGACAAAGAAACGTGGAGATGATCTCCTGTGCCTACATGTCTTAAAGTATTAAAACCCATAAGCCAAAAATAAGTTTTGATCAAATTGTTCCTAAGATCAGATCTGTTATTTGTTCTTAAATCTATGGCATATGCAAAACCATCTTTTTGCTTATAATGCAAAGATTGTTTTGCAGTTTTTAAACCCATCTTTTTATAGTCTTCGGGTTTTCTGGAAGCGTCAGTTATGACTAATTCTTTATCTATCCAGATTAAGGAGCTGACTCCAATTCTTAAAATAGGGTGGAGGCTTTGGAACTCTTTCTGGACCTCAGCATGTTTAGTATTATCTGAAGATAAAAAGAACAATCCATGGATGGCAAAGCCCATTGTCATTATCAATACAATGATCCATCGATTTTTGAAGGCTTTTGGGCCACCTACCTTGCCAGATATTTTACCAAAGGCGATGCTTAGGTAAAGAAGCAAAACGATAGAGGTAAGGATTATTCCACCTAAAAGACTGAAATATGGACTTACGTCGAAGTTATGGTGTAAAAAGACCGATCCTCTAATGAGCACTATGAAAGGTAGAATCAAGATAATTAGGATTCTAAGGAGATGGAATATGATTTTGAACATACTAATGTAAAAATATTCAAAATAATGAAAATAGAATTTAGTTATTAAAAATATTGTTCTATTTTTGCCGACCAATATCGCGGGGTGGAGCAGTTGGTAGCTCGTCGGGCTCATAACCCGAAGGTCGCAGGTTCAAGTCCTGTCCCCGCTACTAAGAAAGCCTGATAATCGGATGATTGTCAGGCTTTTGTTGTTATTGTGGGCATCAATTGAGTAACATTAATCAAGCATTCTAGAAACTTTCTTCTTGCGAATCAGATGCGAAACCCGTAGCATTTAAGTCAATACTCAGATATATTTATTTAGTAACTGAATAAGCTTTTCATAAGCTTGAATTCGGATGAATACTAAGATTAGCGTACATTATGATTGATAGGATGTAAAAAATCTTGTTATTGGAGATTTTCAAATTGATCAGCCATACCTTTTGAGGAGAGTTTATTTTTTGAGTTCGAAAGATAAATCATAAAGATTTTGGAGTCTCTTTTTATTTTAAATCTCCTTTAAAGTAAAATATGATCAAATTTTACTTTATCTAAAATATTTAAAAAACATTACACCCATTTTCTTAATTTAGTAAAATCTTATTTTTTACATCTTAAAATCACAAATATGAAAATAGCATTTACATCAATTTTATGTTTATTATTTTTTTGCATTCATGCTCAAGATTTATCGCTCAATAAGACAGAATATAATATTGTAGCGGAGGAATACATTGATCTTGGAGAAATTGTAGTTACCAATAATGGTGAGAATAATGTAAATCTGGCCATTACTTTAGAACCAGCTTGTTTAGAAGCTGAAGATGCTACAGCTATTCAAATTTGTGTTGGGATATTTTGCTTTACTCCAGTTTCTGTAACTACAACTTGGGGGGTGACTACAAATCCTGATGATATTTTGATTTCTTTAGATCCAGGTGAATCAAATGCTAGTCTTAAGTTTGATCCATTTTTTGATTCTGAAGATTATGGCTCTGAATGGAACCTGATTCTTTTTGAAATTGATAACCCAGATAATAAAGCTACCCTCAATGTTAAATTGGGTGGTGAATGTACGCCTGTAGGTACTCAAGATTTGATCGAATTACAAAAAACAGCATTTCCAAATCCAACGAGTGATCGAATTACAATCTCTTACGATGAATTTGTATCGGCTGAGACTTGTTCCATTTATAATAGTTTAGGAACCTTACAAGAGTCTATTGCCTTAAATAGATCGAACACTACATTATTGTTAGATGTTTCTGATTATGCGGATGGCATTTACTTTTATCAATTTACAAATGAGGGTGAAGCTTCTAGGACTAAAACTTTTGTTAAGTATTAGGGCTTAGGAGCTTTAAGCATATTAAATTATAGAACAGAATTAGTTCGAAATAAAAAAAGCATTCTAGATAATTCATCTAGAATGCTTTTTTATAAAATGTAGGATAGTTTCATTGTTAAAACGACCTGCATATGTAGAATATTATGTTGATCTAAATTAATCAGTGTACTAAGAGAAAAGTGTTTATATGCACCAAGCGCTTAAAAAACACAAAGCCTTCGCAAATGTAATTTGCGAAGGCTTTGTGTTTTTTAAAGTTTATAGAAATGCTAAGATGCCTCGTCTCCTCCAAATGCTGCAAAATCAAACAACAATGAAAAACGAAGTGTATTGTCTAAAGGATTTCTTTGATTAGTTGTAGGTACTAAATATGAAAAGTTTAAGCCAAAGATGTTGTATTTAAGACCAAGTCCAACAGTAAAATACTTTCTGTTTCCTTTGGTAGCATCTTCGTAATAATAACCAGCTCTAACTGCAAATTGCTCATCATACCAATACTCTGCACCAAGTGAGAAAGTAAACTCTCTCATCTCTTCGCCAAAGCCACCTGGAGCATCTCCAAATGAACTAAATATGCTACTAACAACTCCTTGTTCTTTGTAATCTAGGATATCATTCTGTGGAGCAGAATCACAATCAGGACCTACACAAGGCGTTGGTACCAATAATTTATTAATGTCCATAGCAAAAGTGATCTTATTGAATTTATCCATGTTTATGGTCCAAGCTCCACCTAAACCAAGATTAGCAGGGATAAAATCTTTATTCACACTATTAGTATAAGATACTTTTGATCCAAGATTTGTTAAAGCAAGACCAATAGTTAAATCCGAATCCTTATCGTTCATCTTTAAATCAGTCATGTAAGTCATTGAAATATCTGCAGCGAAGCCATTAGCTGGTTCAATTTCTATGTTATCAACAGATTGACCAGAGGCTAAATTAGAATGTATAAATTTTAAGGTTAAACCAGCCGCAAATTTTTCTGACAGTTTTCTGTTATATGAGCCAGCAAACTCTAATTCATTTGGTTTGCCAGTTCCTAAAGATTCACCATTGATGTCTGTAAATGAGATAGTACCCAATGAAAAATACCGAAGACCCATGCCTATGGTTTGAAATTCATCTAATTGCTTATAACCAGAAAGGTAGGCCATATAAACGTCATTTAATCCTAAAGCTCTTAACCAAGGCGTATAAGTCGTTGAAATAGCTAAATCTTTATCAGCAAAAGCTAATTTAGATGAATTAAAGTGCATAGCATTAGGATCTGCAGAAATTGCTAATCCAACGTCACCCATTCCGCCACTTCTTGCATCTGGAATAATTCTTAAAAATGGAACTGCTGTTATCAAAGTATTGACACAATCACTACCATCAACTGCAATGGGGTCGCCATTACTGTCCAGTATACATTGAGCATTTGCGGAAACGCAACAAATCAACATATATACTAAAATTAGATATGTGGTCTTCATATGAATTTTTTAATCAAAATAAACGCAAAAATAATAAAATGATCGAATCAGGTTATATATAAGGACTACGGCTTAAGGAATTGTTAAATACTATCCTAGAACGTAGCATAAACTGTTTTATTTTAAAATTACTAACTTTTCAAATTCACTTTCAGCAGATTCGGTGTCCGATTGACTTTCTGTAAGCGAAACCTTTACTTTATAAAGGTATACACCTCTTGCTAGTTGGCCTCCATAGTCATCTAATCCATCCCATTGAATGTCAGAAATCCTGTTTCCATTAGAAAGTAGATTGTCTGCATTTATGGTTTTTACCAAAACCCCTGATATTGTAAAAATCCTTATTTGAACATTCATTAATGAACCATCAAGGTTGTGTTCAAACATGAAGTTAGTATTGGTTGTAAAAGGATTCGGATAATTTAAAACATGCTTTAAAGCTAATCCGCCGGTTTCTGCCACGATGAACTCTGTAAAGCCTTCTGACGAATTATTTGCAACATCCCAGGCTTTGACTTTGATTTCAT
The DNA here is from genome assembly GCA_937941095.1 of uncultured Saprospiraceae bacterium. Taxonomy (GTDB): domain Bacteria; phylum Bacteroidota; class Bacteroidia; order Chitinophagales; family Saprospiraceae; genus JALZVN01. Next base: position 28,354 of record CALDYJ010000036.1, read on the forward strand.
GTCTCCCAGTCTCTAAATCAAATAATGGAAAACGAACAGTACCTTTTGTAAAATCGTCAAGTTCCGCTTCATAAAATTCATTCAAAAGATATGAATTTTGTGTGTTTTCATCAAGAACACCTGTTAAATCATGCCCTACGCTTGAACCTGCAACATTAATACCATTATCATCAGAAAGTTTAACAAGTAAAATGGGGTTTTCATCTGTGGTTCCTCCAAAGACGAAAGATTCATCATTCATGAACACTTCTACTGTTGGCCCTTGATCATCTTGAACAACATTTTCAGCCGCACCACCAACTATAAAACCGTCAAAAAATCCGCCTGCATCTTGACTTATTTCATCAGTAGCGTAGTAACTTATTTTCCCATTTCCTAAATTGTAATTGATGTCCTTTGGGACAACAAAAGTAAAACTAAATTTACCTGCAGCTACAGTGGCCACTCCTTTGAAAATGATGTTTTGTTGGGAGCCGAATTTCACCACACTACTTCCTGAGTCATTTGCAAGTGTGCTAACTTCAACCTTTTTATCAAATACAGTAGGGAAAACCTTTCCATTAAAATCATTTAGAAGATTGCCATTAAGGTCTCTTACTTCTCCTTCAATCGTAACTTTTTGTAAGGCTTCAATGGTTGAAACACTGTCCGTGGTTAAACCATTGATTGAAGTAGTATGCACATTATGGAATGGAATAGCGAGTTTTAAACTAGGGTCTCCTAAAAGTGTAAATTTTCTTGAATTCTCTTGGACGTTTCCACTAGCTACTGAATTTTTAGCCAAACGGATCACTTCTCCAATTGGCAAAAAATCATTGGTTGATTCATGTCTTTCAAATATTTGTTCGAAAACTGCCCTTGTCAAAATTTCATTTGACCCTGCAAATACAGCTCTTGTGGTTGTCATTAGACCAATGGATCCTCCCTTAGGGTTTAATAAAGTTCTTTCTCCTGCTGTTACAAATGCAGGATCATCAAAACCTGAAAAAGAGCAAGTTGCAGTAACGAAGAGTGGTAGCTTAGTACGGTTATTCCAATCAGCAATATTTTCAATACTAAGAACCCGTTCTTGTGCCCATCCCTTTGAACCTCCATGGCCTAGATAATTCATGATTAATGCTCCTTTGAAAACTGCGGCATTAATTTCTTCAACTACATCAGGGTACTTTTCACCTCCAGGTGTAGAAATCTGACGATATGCGTCTAAATATATTTTGTTTTGATTGAATTCAAAATGTTCATTTTCGACAGTTCTTGCGATTCCATCTGCGTCGTTTAAATGACCATTTGTATCTTCATCATCTGCTACGAATACAATTCGATTTCTCCAATCACCAAAATGGCTTGCGTTCGTTTCATAATCAATAATTTTATCTACAACCAACTGTGCTTCGGCTTTGCTTTTGACAGGAATTCTTCCAATTGCTAAGTCCATTCCTCCGATCAAAGCACTTCCTTCGCCATCTGAAAGTAATCCAAAGTAATCATCACTCGGATAGGTATAAATTAAATTCAAAGAATCAACTTCAAAGACTGGAATAAAATCACTTTTCGTTTTAATGTCATCGTAGATGTATCTTGGATCAAATGAACCATCTCCAAATAATAATAAATATTTGAAATTAGGGTCACGATCATAAAGCATTTTTGCATAATCTCTTAGAGCAGTAGGATCAAGATTTCCAGAAGCGAATTCATTCATGATTTTTTCTACATCAACATACTTTACATCAAGACCACTTTGACTTTTTCTATGCGCTACAAATCTTTCCACTTGGGTTATGAATTCCTTGTGATAAATTACAATCATATCTGCAGATTCAATGCTGTGCAAATTTTGATTTTCAACCTTTTCTACGAATTCAGCTTCTTCAAAAGTTGAATTTTTATCGAAGGCGATAAATGTTTTGAGCGTATTAGTTTCTACTCCGAAACTCAAATTTTGACCTGTTCGTTCAACTGACATTTTTGAAGTTTCAGGAATGCTGGTAACATCCCAAACTTCAATATTTGCAGAAGCGTTAGCCAAATTAAAGGTGCTTGATTCTTCTCCAATAGAATTCAAATCTCTAAACATCATTTCTTGTCCGACCATGCTTAAATTTCTTCTTGCATTGATCTCAATGAAATCCAACCAGCCTGTACTAGAAGCTCCATTTTCTAGGTATTCAAATTCCAAAGTGAAGTTTTCATTGCTGATGTCAAATTCTTTAACTAGGTTAGAATTTCTAGCATGATTAGTTTCTACTAAACCAGTATTAACTCCAGGGATGGTAGGGCTAGTAAATTCTTGATTGTTAATATTTACTTTGTACCTAGAAGCAGTTTCACTTCTTCCGGCAAAGAGGACATTCAATTTGGCCTTTCCAGGAATAACATTAGGAATATTAAAATTATAATTTTGAGTCCTTTGGGCTTCAAACTTTTCACCGAACCATTGGTTTCCCGACCCTTGTCCTAAACCAAAATCATGTATAATGTTGTACCTGTCTTCTTCAATTCTAATAACATCATCAAATGAAGTTGTGCTGTAAGACGTATTTTGAATGGAATTTTTTTCCTGTATTCTTTTACCTTTTGAATTTCCAATTTTGATGAAGTAATGACTTTTTTTGTCAAAAACATTCATTTGTTTAAATAGGGAGGTTTTATTTAAATTAGGCTTAATTACATTTGCTCCTTGAGCATAAAACAAGATGAAATCTCCATTGTCAAAGCTATTGTCTTCATCACCAACTATACTAATCGAATGCTCCAATAGATCATCAATTCTATCTTGACCAATGGTTTGGTTAAGCATGCCTCCACCATTACCATAAAGTTGGATGTTGTCAGGATCAATATTGTCGATGTTGAGATCAAAATGTTCTTTCAAAAAATTGTAACTGATTGTGTGCATACCAGTTTCTGAAACCGCTATTTTTATAATGTCACCATCTTTTAAAACAGAATCATAAGTATTAGTGGGACCTCTTTTTGCGACTGAAATAGGGGTTTGTTTTGTTGTAATGGTTAAATTAAACTTTGTTAATCTTTTTTGGATGCCATTGGTTTTAACTAGTGGGATAAAAGTTATAGAACCAATAAATTCATTTCTATTTTGTAAAACTGTGGTTTCAATTTTTATTTTTTCTGAAAGAGGAGATTCGTCCCTGAGATATTTTCCATTTTCAAAAACTTCATCGCTCAAACGTACGTTTAGTTCAGCATTTTTCGACATTGGAAAAGTATAAATAAAAACGGGAACTGGTACGCCATTAACTTCTTGTATGGCAGCCTTTTCGAAGTAAGGAATGAGAACTTCAGCTTCAAAATTGGTATTATTAAGAATAGGATGTTCTCTCCACTCTAGCTTGAATTCTTTATTTAAAGCATCTTGAGCGAAAGAATTAACTGTAAAGCAGAAGAAAATGAAAATTGTAAGAAATGCGCCTTTATGTAAAGTGGTAAATTTCATCTGCAATTTTGATCTATTTTTGGCGTTAAATGAATTATTAGCAATATGTGAATCAAACGGTAAGAAGTCATAGCTATTGCAAGAAATCTTCGGTTTTTGTCACTTATTAAGCAAAAATCGGGGCTCTATACAAACCTACATTTTTAATAGCCAAAAAAGTGCTAATTTCATTACATGTTTAGAAATATTACAACAGTTATTCTTGTGCTATGTTTTCTGAGTTTAGGAAGTACTTTATCAGCGCAAGATCCAATTTTTAGCCAATTTTATGCAGCTCCTCTTCAAATAAACCCTGCATTTGCGGGAAATACCTATACACCTAGAATAGCCTTGAATTATAGGAATCAATGGAGTGGATGGGAAGGCTTGCCCTACCAAACCTACGCTGCATCCTACGATCAATTTATTGAACCTTTAAATATTGGAGTAGGCCTAATGGCATTGACTGATGATGCTGGAAATGGTTTATTTAAGATTAGTAAGCTCAGTGGCTTTTTCTCTTATAAAGTGAAGGTTAACAATAATTTTAATTTAAAATTAGGTGTTGAAGGTGGTGCTTGGCAAACAAGAGTTGGCTGGGATAAATTCAGATTTGGAGATCAAATAGATCCACTTAGCGGGGAAACAATGAATAATCCGACAGAAGAATTAATTCCAGAAGATGATACAAGAACCGTTTTTGATGTTTCAGCAGGTCTTTTGGCCTATGGGCCAATGTTTTATGGTGGTTTAAGCATTAAGCACATTAATACACCTAACGATAGACACCTTGAAACTGATGAAAGTTTGAGTATTGGATTGCCAATCAGATTTTCCTTGCATGGAGG
>CALDYJ010000037.1 GCA_937941095.1 uncultured Saprospiraceae bacterium
AACTAAATACTTGCTGATACGATTTTCAGAAAGTAATTTTTGTCGAATTTTACGAAAGAATTTTATCATTGATTCTCATTTGTCTTAATGAAGGCTAACTTGTTTATATCAGGACATTTATTCCCGATTATATTGTTAAAAACGAATCAAATTTACAATTCTGCTTCTAAACTAAGTCTTTTCGACAATTTAAATACATTTCTCTATACCAATCTATATAAGATATCATGCTCAACCACTAAAGTCTAGATAAGATTTCAATTTAAGTCGTATTCTAATTCCGGCCTTCAAACTATGCAACATCAAAATGTTTCTATCAATTGCAGATTCATCAAATAAGATTAGTTTGTAAGAACCAAACAAGGCAAAGGAATCTCCTAAACTAATGTTTGCTCTTGGTTCAACATGCACCCCAAATTTATCCACCTCTCTTAATGTGGTCGAAACTTCACTACCGTCAAATTGCGAAAATACGTTTTGAATATAAGCCATGCCTAAGCCTAACTCCAACCAGGAGAATGAAGGTCTTATTCCAGCAGAATAAGTTTCAAAATTCACTCCTTCATTTGCCTTAAAATATTGACTTTCTTCCTGAGAAATATTTACAAGATGATTAGTCTTAGCATAATCTAGAAAATATCCCATTCCATTTTTACCATAGATATTTATCCCTAGTTCAATCGGCAATCTAGTATCATTATTAATCTCATCAGATGTAAAAAAGCGATCGTCTTCTTTACCATATTCTCCAAAACCTACTCTAAAGGGATAAGAACCATCCAAGACCAATTTAGGGTAATCCATTTTTTGTCTTTTAGGAAATTTTGCTGTATCTGTAATCTTCCCTGTGATTTTGTAATTATTCAGTTTATTCAAACAATACCTTTGGAATTCTACAATATCCTCATACTCTTTTTCATAAGCCAACTCGACCAAATCAAAGGAACCAGCGACTATGGCTTTAGCTACATCACCATCCGTTGCTTCAACAGCTTTCTCCGTAATGTAAAGTTTTCCTAAAGCTATTGCTTGATCTGCCAGTTCATCAGATGAAGCTCCATCTAAAAGCAATTTACCAGTCTTTAAAACTTGAAATGCCTTTGTAACATTCCCATCAAAAAAGTATTGATCTGCAGCGCTGAAAATGGAATTCCAAAATGCTTTTCTTTTCCTTTCTTCTTCTCTATACTCTATCGTATTTTTAGCTCTAAGATTATCAAGTTGCAAGGCCTGAAAATCATACAATCCTATGTAGTTTAAATTCGAAACCGCTGACTTGTTGTAAGCATGCTTAATGACATCTACTTCTCCAGGCCTCAAAACAGCATCATATTTTTTTGACAGACCACTGTACACAATGATTCGTAAAGAAGTATTATTGGTATTTAAAACAGAAATTTCATTTTTCGAAATAAGATCAAAGAATGGCTCTTGAGCTTCAAGCGATGAGCCAATAAATAAAAGAGCTAACAGTAAAAGTTTTTGCATGGTTTAATTGGTTTAATTGGTTTAATTTCTACAGTTAAATTTGTTGAACTTGAATTCTTTAAATAACAAATAATCTACACCTTGGATCCATTGATCTTAAAGTGCAAAATAATCCTAAACCCAAAACTCACGTTTTGAATCCTAATCATGATTTGTTTTTATTTTACCTGATTATCCTGAATAGGAATTGCGGAGATGGCGACTCTGTTCTTATTGCTCATGCCCTGCAGTAACGAATATAGAAAAGATATTTAGAAAATAGAAACCTGTGCCACGAAAATCTGCAAGGTCAAAAACATGATCAATCCAAAAGTATCTTCTTTGTCTGGACTAAACCAGATTCAAAATTTACTTTTAAGAAATAGAATGCATTACTCAAAATTGGTAAATTGATCGTATGAAAATTTTGACGAAGTCCATCTTGGGCAAAGACTTCTTTTCCTAAGGCATCATATATAGAAATGCGTTCAATGAAATCCTTTGAACCATTTTGCACTTCTACATACAATTGCTTCTTAGTAGGGTTCGGATAAACATTGATTAAGTTTTCATTACTTGAATTTCCTAAGCTAGGATCAGAAGTGAGCACTCCCCCAGTCTCTGTATGAATAATGACACCATCCCAACCAATCACCCAACCGCAGTTTTTATCTAAAAATTCTATTGCAGTAAATCTACTTTCATTGTTTGGATCCATGATGGAAAACCAATCGTTTCCACCCTCTAAAGTTTTGATGATGTTATTACCGTCGATTCCATCGATGGCATAACCAGTATTAGCACCTACATAGGCTAAGTCGTGAATGTGTCTTTCTTTAAAACTAAAACTTGTTCCTCCATCATCTGTACTGTACAAACCATAGTAATAATAACTTCCAAAATGGATGACGTCTTCCGAAACGATTTCTATAGAAGTCAAAATGTTTGCACCATTATAATCAAGATGCGAGTCGTCAAAAAGTTGAGTCCACTTGAGGCCCCCATCTGTCGTTATTAAAACGCCAATCGCATTCAATGCATACCCAATGGTATTGTTTAGAAATTCTATTTCGTATATGGTGTTAAAACTATTTACATCAATCAATTCGCATTCGCTCCAAGTACTCCCACCATCAAATGTTTTGAAAATTTGATCTGCTCCCCCAACGAATCCTAAGTATTCACTATAAAAATAAACTTCAAAAGGCCCTTGCGTTCCAAGATCTATCTCTTCCCAGCTTGTGCCACCATCTATTGTCTTTGCAAAATAGTTAGATTGCCCCCCTATGAAACCGATTGCTTCATTGATAAAATGAATGGACCTCAATTCATCTTCTGTGTTAAGAGGAATGCTTTGCCAATTTTTCCCTCCATCAATCGTCTTTAGCAGTGTCCCCTTATCACCAACAACAAATCCTAGTTCCGTCGATAAAAAAGTCAATTCATTGAGATCCTCCGTCGTCCCAGAATCTTGGATAATCCACTGACTGAATAATCCTGTTTGAAAGGCAAGCGCTAATAAGATGGTTGAGAAAATTTTCATTGTTTATATTTTGGTAATCAGCTAATGGAATAAAAAGATGCAAGTGCTATGAAAATAGACTTTTATGCAACAAATAGCAAAGTCTGCTTATGATTTATGATGTGATTAACACTTTGTCTTCTGTATTACAAAAGTCTCGTACATTAGAAGAATGGCCAACTGCGATTAAAACCATAATTGCGAGTAAAACCTTCGAGGTATATCCTAACCCTTTTAATGACACTTTTTATTTTGAATCAAAAACACAAGGACAATTGGACATTTACAATGTTGCTCTTCAACATTTAAAACAAGTTGATGTAACATTGAATAAAAACACCATAGACATGGCTAATTATGATGATGGCTTGTACTGCATTTCTTTTCTTGACGAAAATGGAACCTTAAGTTGGGACATTGTAGTGAAATTTTAATAGAAGGCTGGCTTACTCCCCTTCTATTAAAAAACAATTAAACTTTACAAAATGACCACTTTTAATAGGTATTCCATTTTTCTTAGCGACTTCAAACTTCATTAGTTTTATGGCAGCCTCTATTTGGTCTAATATAAATCCATTACTAGCAGTTCCAAATTCAAAACTTTCGACTTTTCCTTGTTCATCGATAAGTACGGTATAATTATAGCTCATGTTCCCATCGTCACCATAAGGTTCTAGTACAGATTCGTTTACTTGTATGGATTGTTCGCAAGCTGAAGCATTCAAAAGCTTTGGGGCTGCATCGGGATAAATAGGTATTTCATTGTTTTGATAATAGCCTTCAGATCCATGTTCAGCTACCAGATTAACTTTTACGATTGGGTTTTTAAATTTTCGAAATTTTTTGCTTGAAATCTTTTGTCCTGCCTTGTAGTTGATTTCCTCTGCCAGCACTCCATTCCTGTAAAATTTTTTAGTAGTACCTTCTTCTACTCCTTCTTTCATTTCTTGCGATAAAGTTAATACCCCATCTTGAAAAGTTTTTTGTAGGCCATGTCTTTCATAGTCTACATAATTGGATTCGTAACGAGTCACTTTTCCAAACATAGATATGTCTTCACTTACGTATAAGCCGGTTCCCTTTTCAAGGATCAATTTTTTGTTTTCATCCCAACAATTATGGATGTAGAGCCGGCCATCTTTTTTAATTTCTCCATCAACTCGCTGCGTTCCATTCCTATGGTATTTTAACCATGGCCCTTCTCTTTCAGATTCATCATTAAAAGTGATTAAAGACTCAAGCTGTCCATTGTCGTACCAATCTTTTGACTCCCCTACTTTTTCATCCTCTTTTGTTTTGTAATATTCTTCTTTTTTGGCGCCATTAGATTTGTGGAATTTGGTGTGAAAAGTTAAGTCTCCTTTTTTAGTAACCTCATATGAAAGACTCCCATTTTCATAAAACTTTTGGAAAGCTCCGCTTGCTTCACCATTAGCATAAGTTTTAAATTCTTTTGGAGATCCATTTTCATAAAACTGCTTCACCACCCCATGTACTTTTCCGGCTTTCAAGTTTATGGAGGACATTAAGTTTTTATTGTCGTGGTACGCCTTTAATTCTTTGGTCTGATCTAAGGTAAAGTCATTTCCTTGATGGTCTACACAAAATTCACTCGAATTCTTTTTTATAAAGCTGACCATCAGAGCCATGGTCTTATCATTCAAATCATAATATTCTCCATCAAGATTTGAGAGTCCATCTAATTTATCATAGAGGTCACTCCCAAATAGATCATCATTTTGGGCTTTTAAAATCAGTTTTTCATTTTTTAAATAAATCTTATGGGCCTTGTTTACTAAAGCCAACATTTTTTCATCCCCAATGTGCTTTAAGCCTTTCATGATCGTGGGAACATATTTGCCGTAATCATTATAGTAAAACTGGACGAATCCTCCATTGGTGACCTGCCCGTCCAAGTACCACCAATAGTAAAGTGCTTTTTGTCCATAAGACATGCTTTTAGTCAATTCAATTTCTTCTACATTTCTATTTTGATAAGATGCGATGTCCCGAATCATTAACCACCCAAAATCAAATCCATCGCTGGTATAATACTCAGCAGGATCTACTTTCACTTTCACGTGTTTTTCGGGAATAAATTCCCAATACGGATCAGGAGCATCTTCCTTATTTTGAAAACCAAACAAATTGAAAAAACCCATAGTTAAAATACTTATTGTTATAAATGTTCGCATAAAGCTTTTAAATCTAATTTGTGAAAACAGCTGCTGGCATAGATAGTTTACAAGCTTCTTTTGACATTATTAATATGCACTGAAAGTAAAATTCGCTGCAAAATTTACTTAATATAAATACATCGCACCTATGCTAGCTTTAAAATCATTTCATCTTGCTGGAGAAAATTTACCAAACCTACTTTTTGCAAAAAAGCATTAAGGTCAGGCGCATGAGCATCTACATTGATGAATGATGTTGTACCTGAATGATTAGTACTCAAATGGTTTAGCAAAGTAGAGCCTATGTACTGTCTTCTAAACTCAGGACTCACCGCAATTTGTCTAAGTCTATTATTTGACTTAGACAGCGCTAAGTAGGCTACAACTTCCTTGTCCAAAATAGCTCCTAATATAAATACATTATTCTTTGACTTCCTTAAAGATTCTTTTGAATTCTGCCAGGTATTTTTTACTTCACCTAATTCGTGAAAGATTTCCCAACTAGAATGGTCTATTTCTTTGACAATGACTTTTTTATGCTGTTTCAATTCCTTCAAATCCCCTTTGAAACAATTCAATTTTCTTACAAATTTAAAGCCTACTTTTTCATAAGATTTAATAGCCGGAACATTTTCTGAAATCACTTCTAAAACAATTGAAGAAATGGATTTGGATTTAAAGTTGCTTAAGGCAAAATCATACATTTTTTGGGTAAGCTTATTTCCTCTTTTTTCAGGGATTACCCCTGTACCGCCATTATAAAGTTGAAAGCTATGATCAAGACTTCTTTTACCGTGGAGAATGAAGCCAATTAAGTTATTCTCTTCGAATGCTCCGATTGAGTAAGCCAAGTCAATGTCCTCTGCTACCATCTTAAATTTTAATTGTTGTAGGGTTAATTGGAAGGGAACCATATAGTCAGAAAAAGAAAGATTAAAGCTGTCTAATATTTCTTCAAGTTTAGTATTTTCTAAATTATCTAATTTGTACATTTTGTATTTTAATAATGGAAGGCGCTGTAGATCAAGATGTAATAAACATATACTCTCTTAAACACATTCTCTTAACAAGATTAAAAAGTCAAGCTAAAGATCAAAACTTTTTCGACCAATAAATAGTTTTAGCCCTGGGAAGAACGCATGAATATGTATTTAAAATACTTGACATCGTGCTAAATTGGAGTATTTTTGCAAAAAATAAAAATCTTGAAAGAAGCATACATCATTGACGGACTAAGGACAGCATTTGGAAAATTTAGAGGCAGCTTATCACCAATTAGAACCGACGATCTTTTAGCGCATGTACTGAAAAATTTGGTCGCAAGACAAAGCAGCATACCTTTGGAGGCTTATGAAGATGTCATCATAGGCTGTGCTAACCAAGCTGGTGAAGACAATAGAAACGTAGCAAGGATGAGTTTGCTCCTAGCAGGGCTTCCATGGTCTGTCCCTGGGGAAACACTCAATCGACTATGTTCTTCTGGGATGTCTAGCATTGTGCATGCCAATAGAGCAATTAAGGCCGGAGATGGAGATGTATTCATCAGTGGAGGAATTGAGCACATGACAAGAGCACCTCTAGCCATGTCAAAATCTGCTCGAGGATACGGTGGGGACATGAAAGTTTATGACACCAGTTTTGGCTGGCGCTTCATCAATCCAAAAATGGCAAAATTATACGGGACGGAAGCCATGGGAAATACTGCTGAAAACTTAGCGGAAAAGTATGAAATAAGCAGAGAAGATCAAGACAAATTTGCCATGTGGTCACAACAAAAAGCTTCAAAAGCTCAAGCTTCTGGAAGACTGGCCAAAGAGATTATTCCGATAGAAATCCCTAGAAGAAAACAAGATCCTTTGCTTTTCAAAGACGATGAGTTCATTCGTCATGACACAAACATGGAGGCACTAGGAAAGCTTAGAACTGTCTTTAAAGAGGGAGGATCAGTTACCGCAGGAAATGCGAGTGGCCTAAATGATGGAGCTGCAGCCGTGATTGTAGCATCAGAGGAAGCGGTCAATCAATATGGCCTAAAACCTTTGGCTAGAATCGTAAGTTCAGCCGTTGTAGGTGTTGAACCAAGAATTATGGGCATTGGTCCTGTGAAAGCTTCACAAAAGGCGCTCAAAAAAGCTGGTCTCAGCTTAGATGATGTAGGTGTGATTGAACTCAATGAGGCTTTCTCAGCCCAAAGCTTAGCCTGTACAAGAGCACTGGGCTTAGCGGATAATGACCAAAGAATTAACCCAAATGGTGGTGCTATAGCCATAGGACATCCTCTTGGCGTGTCTGGGACAAGGATTTCTTACAGTTTAGCCTTAGAGATGCAAGCGCAAGACAAGCAATACGGATTGGCTACCATGTGTATAGGTGTGGGTCAAGGTTATGCGATGATCTTAGAGAAAGTTTAATTCACAAAAGCCCTATTTTAGGGCTTTTGGATCCAAACCCTTCTAGTATTTTTTAAGTATATTAATATGCTTGCAACGTTTATGCAGAGCTACGGGTAATCATATGTAACACCGGTGATTTTTATAAACGTAAAAAAATCTAGCATGATAAAGAATATAAGCTTTTTAACTTTAGTGCTTCTTTTGGCATTTTCCTCTTGCCGAAAGGATAACATTCAAGAAGAAACTGACATAGATATACCTGATGCCGGTACGGCAATAGTAAGTGGAATAACGGGTTTGGTTAAAAATGAATTGGGCGAAGCTGCCGCTCAAGTCTTGGTTCAAATTGAAGGTGAGCAAACGACTACAGATGAATACGGTCAATTCAGCATAGCTGAGGCAACTATTAATTCTGAAGGGAGTCTGATTAGCTTCGAACAAAGCGGATTTTTTACCAATTACAAATTTGTTTACCCACAATTGAATGAACGTGCCCACGTAAAAGTACAGATGATTCCAAAAGGAGTCGCTTCTATCTTTAATAATTCAAGCGGTGGAGATTTTGAAAAAGATGGTGCAAAACTGAGCTTCCCTGCGAATGCTTTTATACAAGAAGATGGGGCATCTTATGAAGGAGATGTTCATGTTTTTCATAAATGGTTAGATCCTACCAGTGAAGATCTTGGTGTCAACATGCCTGGTGACCTAAGGGCCTTAGACAATGAAGGCGAAGAAATGCAGCTAGCAACTTACGGAATGATGGCTGTTGAAATTGAAGCTCCAGATGGAGCAAAGCTCAAACTTGCAGCAGATAAAAAAGCAGGTTTAGAATTCCCTTTGCCTCAAAGCATAGCAGGTGATGCACCTGCAAGCATTCCACTTTGGTACCTAGAAGAAAGTACAGGCATCTGGATGGAAGAAGGTGCTGCAACAAAAGTTGGAAATACATATGTTGGTGAAGTTGCACATTTTAGCTTTTGGAATTGTGATTATCCTTATCCACTGATAAAGTTATCTGGGACTGTAAAGTTTCCTAGCAACTTGCCTGTATCAAATCGTAGCATAGAAGTAATTGGTTCTGGCCTAGTTGGTGTTGGGTATGGAACAACAAACAGTGCTGGCTTTTTCTGTGGTAAGATACCAGCTAACGAAGTGCTTACACTCAACATATATGGCAGCTGTGAATCTCCGATCTATTCGAAAACTTTAGATCCTTCAGATAAAGACATTGATTTAGGGCAAATCAATATTGAAGACAGCAACTTTACTTTCTTAATAAGCGGACGTTTGGAAGATTGTATGATGGACGGCATAGAAGATGGTTATGTGGTTGCGACTTTTGGTGATTATTACGAAGTGCTTTATCCAGATTCGGATGGAAGAATAAATTCTTATTTCGAATTGTGTACTTCGGGACAGCTTAAATTAAAAGGAGTTAACTCTGCTAATTTTGCGGTAAGCGAAGAAAAGACATTTGACATAGACCCTTCTTTTCAAACCATAGACTTTGAGGTGCTAACAGCATGCACTACTCAAGGAGAACTATTATCTATTAAATACAATGACTTCCCACACTATATCTTTGAAGAATCTGCAGCTTATATTGTAGATGGAAATAAATTACTGCTTTATGGCAAAACTCCAAATAGTTTTTACACTTGGATGTCAAGCGTCGAGCTGACTAATACAGGAACAGCTACCCCATCTTATATCATTTATATTCTTAAAAATCCTAACAATACGGTCTGGGAATCCTTGTACCTTTCTTGCAATGACTTCGGAAATGATCTTTGCGAAAACAACATAGAAATCACTATAGATAAATTTGAAAATGGTTTTGTAGAAGGTAGAATCTTAGGAAAGCTACAAGGGCAAGGCAGTGGTTTTGTTGAAAACATTGACGGTAGTTTTCGCCTAAAAATAAATGAGACTGCTTTAGAATCTGGAACCATTAGTGGTAGAATGTGGGAAGATGAAAATGAAAATGGACTCAGAGATGCA
>CALDYJ010000038.1 GCA_937941095.1 uncultured Saprospiraceae bacterium
AATAGAACTTCTAATTTCAATACTAGGCAAAATGGCTATGACATTAGTGCAGATGTATTAGGTTATCCAGAAAATTACTACACTCCTCCAGCAGAGAGTCTTAATGAAATAAGAGTTATCCGAGGAGCAAGTTCTTTACAATACGGTACTCAATTTGGAGGGCTTATTGATTTCCGAATCAGAAAAGCTCCTTTGAATACAGCTTTTGAAATAAACACAAAACAAACGATCGCCTCTTATGGCGCAATAAATAGTTTCAATGCAATTGCTTTTAATAAAGGAAAATTTTCCTTTAATGGCTTTTATAAATATAAAAGAGGCGATGGATACCGAGCAAATTCCAAGTATAAATCCAACAATGTTTTTCTTAGTTTGGATTATAGTTTTAACAATAAAACAAACCTTGGATTAGAATATACAAACTTCAATTACCTTGCTCAACAGGCTGGTGGATTGACCGACCAGCAATTTGAATCAAACCCTCAACTAAGTACTCGATCAAGGAATTGGTTTCAAGTAAACTGGAATTTATTCAACGTTGATTTTAAGCACCAATTTAATAAGCAAACTTCATTTTCGATAAGTCTTTTTGGTTTGGATGCAGGAAGAAATTCTGTTGGATTTAGAGGCAACCCTATTGCTCTAAATGAAAATCCAATCACAGCATTGGACGAGCAAGATTTAAATGGGAATTATATAAACCCTAGAGACCTTATTCTTGGAAAATTTAAAAACCATGGTGCGGAAAGTCGATTTCTAAATAAATATTTGATAGTTGATAAGGATGCCGTTTTATTAGTAGGTGCAAAATATTATCGCTCGAAAAACAAGTCCCTTCAAGGACCTGGATCACTAGGTTCAGATGCTGATTTTGGTTTAAGCATAGTTGAATTTCCAGATTATGCCAATCAATCAAACTTTACGTTTCCAAATCTTAACGCCTCTCTTTTTGCTGAAAATATTTTCTATCTTTCTAAAAAATTATCCCTTACCCCTGGCTTTAGGTTAGAACACATTCGAACAGAATCCATCGGTGATTACAATCAAGTCGTATTTGACAATGCAGGAAATCCAATTGCCAATAATTTACTTTCGGACGATAGAGTTTTAAAAAGAACTTTTGTTTTACTTGGACTTGGTTTAAGCCATGATTTAAACAAAAGAATGAAGCTTGTCGCAAATCTCTCACAAAACTATCGCTCGGTTACTTTCAGTGACATAAGAGTCGCTAGTCCTACTTTTATTGTAGACCCTAACATTAAAGATGAAAAAGGCTTTACAGCTGACCTTGGAATTAAAGGAAGAGTAGATAAATACCTTTCGTATGACTTAACCGCCTACTCTGTACTTTATGATGATCGAATTGGGATCATTTTAGATGATCGTGCTAATAGACTGAGAAAGAATATAGGCCAAGCAATAATCACTGGAACTGAATCTCTTTTTAATTTTAATTTTGCCCGCTTTATGAAACCTGGAGAAAGAGATTTTGACTTAAGAGCCTATCTAAATACTGCGTTTACTTATTCAAAATACATAAGCTCAAAAGAAAATAATGTTGTTGGGAAAAAAGTAGAATTCATCCCTACTGTAAATTTAAAATCAGGCTTGAGCGGAGGTTTCCAAAACTTTAATGCCTCATTTCAAATTTCTTTTATTTCCAAACAATTTACTGATGTACAAAATTCAGGAATTGCGAGTGATGGTGATAACAAGAGTGGAATCGTTGGAGAGATTCCTGCTTATTTTGTAGCGGATTTTCACAGCTCATATCAATTTAAAAATTTCAAATTTGAAGCGGGAATCAATAATCTTTTCAATACGGATTATTTTACTAGAAGAGCAACAGGTTATCCAGGCCCTGGGATCATCCCTTCAGAAAGAAGATCTTTTTACTTATCGGTTGCTTATAGAACCAACTAAATTTTAATTAGAGCTAGTACTTCTACTTGTTAAAACTGTAGGACATTTCATGCTCTTCATGCTCAATTTGAACATCAAATGGTTCTAAGCTAATTTTTTGATTTGTAGGAAACCAGTTTTGTTTCACATTATAATTAGGCAATAGAAATATTCCTTCTGCATCTCCATTGGTGCCAAACCTCTCAGTATCTCCTTTGTAAAAACTGGTCTTAAACAGTTTTGATAAGGACTCATTAGTCTTTATTATATTATTGCTTGGCAATCCTATTTCATTTACACACAGCATCTGTGAAACATCAAAAGGTGTATCTGTTTCATTTTTTAAGTCATACCTTACAATGCATTCGGCTAAGTTTCCACTTGCATCATAAAAGTAAAAAGAGTCAGCATTCCAAGATTCAAAATGTTGAATTTTTCTACCCTTTTCTATATCTATAATTTTGACTCTTTCTTCCATCCAAATAAGAGCTTCTTTTAATTTATTTGAAGGTATTAAAAAGCAATAATGGTAATTGTGATCGACTGCTGAACTTTGAAACATCAATTCACTCCATCCTACTTTAACTGAAAAGAAATTTTCTCCAGAATTTACCAATTTAAATCCCAAGTTGTTTGCGAAGAATTCCTTTTCATCTTCCAATTTAGCTGTGAATAATTTAAGTTTTTTTATTTTCATATGAACACTTTATAAAAAAACAAAACCTCAGCTCTTAAGTTGAATATTCCTATATTTAATTCACTTTAAAATTGAGTGATCATGAAGAGAACTTACTTACTTTTTTGGACTTGCTTGTTTTTATTGACAAATGGCTTCACTTTAAAAAGCCAAAGCAACACAGATGCTAAATTAAGCACATATGAATTAATGCAAAAATTCAATTATGATTGGGTCTCTAAGTTTTATGAAGATTTAGCATTGGCTTCCAAGAAAAACAAAATGTTCGTTATAAATTCTTCAGGAAAAAAGCAATTTGACTTTCCATACGATTACTCTAAATTGATATTTCACGAAGGCCATGCTTGTATAATTAAAAACAATAAAGTAAGACTAATAAATAAAAAAGGAGAAATTGTCATAGACTCTCTCTTTGAGAATATATCTGTGCCGCATAATGGAATTTGCATAGTAAGTAAAAATGGTGAGAATGGTTTATACCGCCTAAAAGATCACAAATTTGTTTCGCTAGGTGCAGTAAAAATAACTCCAACCTTAAACTTTAACTACATTATTGGTGCAGACAAGAAATATGGTTTAGTCGATTCTAGTGGAACAGTGTTGATTCCAATGGAGTATCAACTTCTTAGACCAAATAATAACCATTTCTTGGTTAAAAAGAATAACAAATTTGGTTTGATTGACATAAAAAATAAAGTGATTATTCCTATTGACCATGAGTTCGCTTCAATCTTAAGTTTAGAAGACAAAACTTATTTAAAAGTAAAAAAAGGTGATCTTTTTGGACTCATAGACACTAAAAATGAACTAGTATTTCCAATAGCATACAAAAAAATAATCGCAGATAAAATGGGTTATCTCTTTCTAAAAAAGGATGACAGCTATTCCATCTACGATTCAGACCTTCAAAAAACCACTTCAGAAACTTTTAGCAACATCCGGTATTTAACAAATAGAAAGTACATGCTTGAATCTGATTCTAAACAAATCTTATTAAATACTTATGACAAAAGTGAAAAAGAATGCAAATTCGAATTTTCAAGTAGTTTTAAAGAAGGAAAAATTGTAGTTAAAAATGGAAATAAATTTGGCATCGTTGACACCAACCTTGTTCAAGTCATTCCTTTTATTTATGACAAAATTCAATTTTTAGGAAAAGATAATTTTGTCGTAAAGACTGAGAAAGGCTTCAATATCATATCTCAAAAAAATGAATTATTGCTTAAGCAACATTATGAAGAATTAGGAACAAGCTTCAACAATGGAATTCTTGAAGCGAAGAAAAATGAAAAATGGGGCTTGATCAACATCGCTGGTAAAGAATTAAGTCCATTCAAATACGATCGCATCTCTAAGTTGAGATCTTCATGCTTATATCATACAACCATAAATAAACAAGTTGGATTGATCGATTTATATGGCCAAGAAATTCTTCCTTGCAACAATTTGAGAATTAAAGAATCTCATGATTACATGACGATCATAAAAGGCTCCCAATTTGGGCTTATGCAAAAAAATGGTCTTTTTAATTTGCCTTTAGAATATCAACAAATAAGTCCTTTAGGTTTACAATATGGTGGAAACTATCCTCATTTATTTAGGGTAAAACAAAATGATCAGGTAGGAATTTATAATGCATTAGAAAAATCAAAAATTGATTATAGATACAGCGCCATTGATGATGTCCGCAAAGGTGTAATGGTGGCAAGAAAAGAAGGTATTTATGGCTTAATAGACCCTTTTGGAAAAATAATTATTCCTTTTCAATACGCTTATATGCAAGACAATGGCAGATCAAATTATGTCCTTGCTCGGAATAAGGATCATAAAATGGCATTGTTTGATAGATCCGGAAATCTCCTTGTTCCATTTAAATATCATCAGATCAAATACCTTGAAAGTGATATGATAGCTGTAAGAAACAGCAGTCTTTGGGGATTTATAAACAAAGAGCATAAATTGGTCATCTCTCATCAGTTTGAAGAAGTTCGTGGTTTTAAAGATGATTTATGCATTGTAATAAATAATGGATTGCAAGGCATGATAGACAAAGAGGGTGATTTGATCATACCGATCGACTTCGAAAAAATACATCCTTTGGGCGAAGGTTTTTTTTCCACAGAGAAAGATTCAAGGTTTGGAGTTTATAATAAAGATGGAAAACTATTGAAGGAAAACATCTACGATTGTGTTTTACCCTTTAATCATGGAACTAGCATAGTTGGGCAAAATGACAAATATGGATTAATAAACGCAGATGGAAAGTTAATTTTACCCATTGTTTTTGATAAACTTAAAAGACAATCTGAGAAAAAGGTCACTCGCGATTTTAATGTTACTTCTTACCAAAGTGGACCTAGCAAATTTTGTGTTGTGACGTACAAAGAATATGAATTCAAGATTGATACCAAAGGAAAATGTGTTGAAAATTGTCCACCAGAAGAAGTGTTGAATGACATTTTTAAAAAATAAACCAATTCTATAAATTAGTCTACCATTAAGCCATTTGACCAGCCATAGGTTTTTTGACGAAGTACATGTCTATCATACCTTTATTCTTTGCAGAAATCTTGCCCCGGTGTTCACATTGAAATCTTGAACGAATCTTATTGTATGTAGACTCAGAGATATTTACTTTGCCCACCTGTCCATTTGACTCCATTCTTGAGGCTATGTTTACAGTATCTCCCCAAATATCATAGGCGAATTTATTAAAGCCAACTATTCCAGCGACCACAGGGCCTGTATGAATGCCGATTCTTGCTTCAAAGAATGGTTTATTGTTTCGAACTCTATCCATCTTATAGTCCTCCATAAAATCTTGCATCTCCAAGGAAGCCTTTATAAGATCTTCAACATTAAATTTAGGAGCATTTAAACCGATAGCACACATATATGAATCTCCAATGGTTTTTATTTTTTCTATGGAATCATATTGACCAATGATATAGTCAAATGCTTTAAAACAATGATCTAATTCATCAACTAACTGATCTGGAGTCATTCTTTCAGCGATCCCAGAAAAGTTTTTGAAATCTGTAAACAAGACAGAAACCTCGTTGTATTTTTTAGCTTTTACTCGACCTTTATCTTTGAGTTCAGTAGCAATTTGTGCTGGAAGAATATTTAATAACAATTCATCCGAACGCTTTCTTTCTTCGTCAATAATTTGGCTTTTAGCTTCTATTTCTTTTTTGGCTTTTCGATTAGCCCTTAACCTCCCAAACAACAATAAGGCAAACAACAATAAAGAACCTATTGCTCCCATTAAAATGTTTCTAAAATTATTTTGCTTCTCTTGCTCCATCTCAGCTGCCATTAATTCAGCTTCCTGTTCTTTTACAAGTGCTTCATTTTTCATCTCTTCTTTAGAAAGTTGAGCATATTTCCTTTCTAGTCTTTTTCTTTTTTCCTCTGCCACAGCCTTTTCAGAGGCAAGGCTCTCGAGCTGCTTCTCTTTTTCTCCTAAAGTTTCTAAAATTCTTTTTTGTTCAGGTGTTAAAGCACTGCTACCAGTCTTTAATTTATTCTCCAAACTGAACACTTCTTCTTTTAAAGCTCTCTTGTCTTTTTCTAATCGACGATTTTCATTGCTAAGCTTAGTCTTTTCATTAATCAGTTTGGTGATGCTTTTTTCCGCTTTAGCTAATTTTGAACCTCCTCCGCTACTCGAACCTCCAGAACCGCCTTTTAGTTTTAAACCTTCCTTTACATAAGAATAGGCTTCTTTGTATTTTCCATTATTTGCGGAAATATTAGCTAATCTTTCCAAAGAATTAAGATGAATCTCCGTAGCTCCTGCACGGCTAGCATTGTCTCTTGCTACTTTGAATCTGCTAATCGCTCGAAGCCTGTCTCTTTTTTTTCCATAAATAACTCCTTCCAAGAAAGCTATTTGAGCCATCATGAAGTTATCTTTTAATTTATTGGCGATGATAAAAGCATCTTTGTTGTATTCAAGCGCTTTCTCTTTTTTGGAATCTGAATATAGTTTGGCTAATTCGTATTTTAGCTCCATCTTGTCAGAAGGAGTAGTCGCTTTAGCAAGTTTAGCTTCTAAAGTCTCTGCACTTTGCGCAAGCAACAAGCTTGAACATAAAGTAAATAAAAGTAGGATAAAGTAGTTTCTCATGAATTACATGAATGAGTTTGCTCAAAAATACAAAATCCTGATTCAACCATTTACATACCTTCTTGTTTTTTGAGAAAGCTTAACAATGTCTAAAGGTCAAATTACCAGTATTAGTTTTTTTAAGTACGTAGGACTTAAAAATAAGTTCAATGCACTGAAAAACATGGGCTTCCTGCCTGGAGACTTAGAAAAAGCTCCTGGATTAGCCTTTTCCAAACTTATGGGCTCTGGCAAAGGGAATGGTTTTAGCATAAAACCAAATTTCAATGTTTATGCATTTATTGGCATTTGGAATGAAAAAAAAGATTTTGAAGCATTTTATCAGAGTAAAAAGTTTTACAAACTCAACGGACATGCCATTCAGCATTGGTCGGTATTAATGAGCCCTTTTCAAGCTCATGGCAAATGGGACAATCAAAATCCATTTCAGATTACTGAAAAATACGATGGAATTTCGCCTATTGGAGTCATCACAAGAGCGACTATTAAACCAAAATTTTTATATCAATTTTGGAAAGACGTCCCTGCTGTCAGCGAATCCATCGATGATAAAGCAGGTAGATTGTTTTCTATCGGCATTGGAGAGCTTCCATTAATTTTACAATCTACCTTCAGCATATGGGAAAGCAAAAAGCATATGGAGGATTTTGCATACCATAGTAAGTACCACAAAGAAGTCGTACATAAGACTAGAAAATTAGGCTGGTACAGTGAAGAACTTTTTGCAAGATTTATAATTTTAGAAAGTAGAGGTAGCTGGGAAGGAGTATCTTCCAAAGCTTTTACAACATCCTTAGAATTTTAAAAAAACATGCAACTAAATTATAAAACATACGGAACTGGAGATCCTATTATAATCCTTCACGGTCTATTTGGGATGCTAGACAATTGGCAAACCATTGCAAAAGCTCTTGCTGTCAATAACATGGTCTATTTAATAGACCAAAGAAATCATGGCAAATCTCCTCATACAGAAACGCATTCTTATGAGGAGATGGCTCATGATCTACATGCTTTTATGGAAGAGAACTGGATTTATGAAGCTACCATAATAGGCCATTCAATGGGCGGCAAAACAGCCATGAAATTTGCTTTGGAATATCCGGATTTTGTAGAAAAATTGATTGTAGTCGATATCTCGCCAGAGCAAGCAAAAAGTGGTCACAATGAAGTCTTTGAAGCATTGTTCTCATTAGATCTACAAAAGGTTGAAAATAGAAAAGATGCTGAAAGAAAAATGATGGAAAAAATGAAAGACCTAGGAATTCGACAATTTTTGCTAAAAAACTTGAGTAGGAAGAAAGAAGGTGGATATCGATGGAAAATGAATTTAAACGTCCTCTATGATCAATACGATAAGATACTAGCCCCAATATCAGGTGACAATGCCTTCGAAAATCCTTGTTTATTTATAAAAGGAGGCAAATCTACCTATATTAAAAACTCTTCTAAATCCCATATTGAGGCAATATTTCCCAATTATAGCCTTGAAACCATTGAAAAAGCTGGTCATTGGGTCCATGCAGAAGCTCCTAATGAAACTATTGAATTAATAAGCAGTTTTATATCAAAGGAATAGGGGTAATAAACACTTATGTTAATTATGGCATCATTTTTATACTACTAAGAATACATTTCCCCCCTACAAGACTGTCAGATCAAATAAATCATAGTATATTATCATATGCTATAGCTGACTTTCGTTATCTTTTGTAGTCTTAATAAGTAGTAAATCTACCACATGAGGAAAATGAACATGAATTTAAAAATGCTGAGTATTGTCTTTGTCGCTTTTTTTGCGGGAGTAGGCTTCAATTCAGCGCCTAACCATGAAAAATATTTCGAAATTTCTAAAAACATAGAGATTTTCACAAACCTTTATAAGGAAATCAACACCTACTATGTAGATGATGTAGATCCTGCCAAGCTTATGCGTATAGGAGTAGACGCTATGCTTGAATCTTTAGATCCTTATACTAACTATATTTCTGAATCTGAAATTGAAGGTTTCAGGTACATAACTGAAGGAAAGTATAATGGGATTGGAGCCCTTTTCAGAAAAATAGATGGCAAAATTACCATTACCGAACCTTGGGAAGGACAACCTGCACAAAAAGCTGGCCTTCAGGCAGGAGATGTTATTGTAAGTATTGATGGTAAGTCTACTGAAGGAAAAAACACTGAAGACGTCAGCAACATCCTTAAAGGATATCCTGGTACAGAATTGACAATGACCATCCAACGATTCGGTGAATCGAAAACTAGAAAAATAACCTTAGTAAGAGATGAAGTTTCTGTACCTAATGTTCCATACTCTGGTGTAATAAGTGATGACATCGCTTACGTTGCCTTAACAACTTTTACAAGAAATGCTGGTAAAAATGTTGGAGATGCTTTACAAGCGATCAAAGAAGAAAATCCTAACTTGAAAGGTGTAGTTTTTGACCTTAGAGGTAACGGTGGTGGATTATTGACAGAAGCTGTTAATGTAAGTAATGTGTTCGTCCCGAAAAATGAATTAGTCGTAACCACAAAAGGAAAAGTAAAAGATTGGGATAGAAGTTTCAAAACTTTAAATAGAGCTGTAGATGAAGAAATACCTTTGGTAGTTTTAATAGATCATGGATCTGCTTCAGCTTCTGAAATCGTATCTGGTGTGATTCAGGATTTAGATAGAGGCGTATTATTGGGACAAAGATCTTATGGAAAAGGCCTTGTTCAAAACACAAGAGATGTTGGGTATAATTCAAAAGTAAAACTTACCACTGCAAAGTATTACATCCCAAGTGGAAGATGCATACAAAGTGTAAAATATACTAACGGTGAGCCATTAGATATTCCAGATACGGAAAGAACGCCATTCAAAACTAAAAACGGTAGAAAAGTATTAGATGGTGGCGGGGTAAAACCTGATGTTACAATTGGTGAAAGTGATGAAGAAAGAATCATTAAGAGCTTAAAAAGTAAATACTTAATCTTTCAATTTGTTACAGAATACATTAGCAATGTCGATAGCATGGAAGATGTTGCAGACTATTCATTTAATGACTTTGACAAATTTGTTCAATTTCTTGCTGACAAAAATTATTCTTACCAAAGTGAATCTGAAAAACTTTTGAATGAGCTAAAAGCTAAGGCTGGAGAAGAAGCTTATACTTTAGATGCTGAACTTGAAGCAATCTCTACAAAGATTAATGAAGTTAAGAAAGAAGACATTTTAAAGTACAAGGAAAGTCTAAATAGCCTCATTGAAAAAGAAATAGCTGCTCGTTTTCTTTACCAAAAAGGTAAAATCAAAATGGGTTTAAAGAATGACCAAGAGATAAAGGATGCAATAGAATTATTGAATAATCCAACTAAATATAAGGAGCTACTTAATTAGTTATAGTACTCGTATTTTTGATAAAAAAGCCTTTCGGATATTAATCCGAAAGGCTTTTTTTATTACTCCTCATTAATAAGGACTTTTTCACAATCCTCTTTTGGGTGGATTTATGATTCCATGTTTAGATGCAATTTTGACTTATTATTTAACCATAAAACTATAAGTCATGAGAAACCTAATTAATTTATTTATCGTCATCATTTTCATCAGTAACATTACTTCTTGTCAAAAAGATGAATTTTATAATGAAGAATTTCGTACTGCCGAAACCAAAACAAATTCCTTTGAAGAGCAATCCGAATTGCTTATTGATCCAGATGAAATTTCATCCGACTTTAACTTAGAAAAAGTCAGCAGACAAACTAACAGATCAGAGGCAGAACTTATATACGAATCAGAAAGAATTGATCTCACCAAAGGAAGATTTCACATCGTTTATGCATCAAAAGATTTTTTACAAAGAAATTTAGCTTGCAAATTAACTGCAACAGTTGCAAGAAGCATTGCTCAAGGAAATCCCGATTTAGGTATTTTTGGATTTAATCAAGAATCAAGGGATTATAGATTCTTACGATCATCAAAATTAGAAGGAGATCTTACTGACCGTCTTGATTTCGAACTGGAAGATCTTGACATAAATGAAACACATCTTGCTATTGCCGTGAAAGCCCAAAGCAACACTCAATTTATCCTTCAGGTCTCAAGAGATTGTGAGCCGATTATTCCATGCAGAATAACTCAGTGTCAGAATACTGATGGACTTGCAGAATTTGATTACAATGATTTAGACCAAGTGTCCATGATCAAAATAACACCAAATACTTCTGCAACACGGATAGCCGAAGTTGAATATTTTGAGAATGGAAGGATAAGTCAGATAAATACTCCCACTGAGATCTTTTTATTTGATTGGGCCGCATCATTGATTACCGTAAAAAGAAATGATTCGTTCCAAGAAAAATTAAAAGAATTTGATCTAAACGACCAAGGACAAATAATAAGTGCAAGAACGTTTACAACAGGAGATGGGGCATTTTTATTTATGACAAGTGAGTATACCTATGAAAACGGGCAATTATCAGAAACTAGTACTTTGCGATTAAATAGACAAGGTGAATCAACTATGAATAGCAGTTCCAAATTTACTTACAGTGAATTTCTTAATCCTTTTTCCGAGATACAACTACTGGCGACCTTGATAATTGGAGAGTCAACATTATCTGAAAATGCAATTAAGAAAGAAAGCCAATTTTATGATTCTCTAGTGGAGTATGGCAGTGCTTATGTATTTGAGTCTACTTTTGTTTTATCAGGTGAAAGAATTGTGCAAAAAAATACAACTGAAAATGGTAGTGGGTTACGAGCAACAAATTATTCTTATGATTGCGATTAAGTCTAATGAAGTCAATAAGCAAACTATGATAGAACTTAAAGAAGCCTTTTGGATTTGATCTGAAAGGCTTTTTTTTATTTTCCATCAATCTCTCTCACTTTTCTCGCTGTTGCCTTTTGGTAATCAGCCATCAGCCCAAGTTTATCGTGATCAAATTCATTCGCAATGATTTCCATTATTCTTTCATGATTTTTCGAATATTCTTGGGGATAGACCGTTTGTTTATTTCCTGCCTTAATTTCTTCTATATACTTTAAGGTAAACTGATCCTGCTTTTTCAAGATTTCCATCATTTCTGGATGCTTAACCTTTGGATAAGGTATTCCGACACAATTTATTTCTGGAGAACAAGAATGCAATAGGAATAGAATGGTTAGAAGCTTAAATGTCTTTAGCATTAATAGTTTTTGAGTTAATAATTTGTATTAGGCCTAACGAAAAGGCCCGCGATCTATTGAATCACAGGCCTTTTTTGTGGTGCCTCCAGGAATCGAACCAGGGACACATGGATTTTCAGTCCATTGCTCTACCAACTGAGCTAAGGCACCAAACCAGCTCTTAAGGAAGCGACGGCAAAAATATACTCTTTTTTTGGATCAAGCAAGTCTAAGGCACTTTATTTATTGGGAACCTAAGTACATAATCTAATTCAACATTCTTAGAGGCTTATAATCATGTTGATACAAAAATGTTTGCCTATACTCTTCAGTTTTTAAACATTCTGATACAAGTATGCTTTTTTCAAATTTTCGGCTAATGAAGTACTTTCTACTTTCAATAAAGTATCATTCAATCAATAACTAACTGTTTAATAAAAAAATTATTTTTTGTATAATTCATTCGTTATCAATCGTATGAAAAATAACTAGAATTTATACAAGCAAATAATGAAAATTTGGAATAATGCTTTCTTTTTGACGGTTTGACTCCTGGCAAGTACAACATTCAACACATTCTTCCTTTTGATTACCCTGCTTTGAATGTATGGATGGACTTGAATCGAGATTGAGATTTTGATGATCGAGGTGAGGTGATCATTGACATTGCAGTAATGCTTTTTCTACATAAATAACCATTGTTGTGCTAGTTTAGTAAACGTAGAGCAAAATCGTAGGTGTTTGGTTCAGACTAAGTCAATGAAGATGACATGAGTCCTATCGGGCCTGCACATAGTGGAGAAGTAGAAGATTATTTGATAACAGTTACTTGTAAGCAAGAAGTATGTTTACCAATGAATATTAAAAGAAATTAATTTAAAGCTATATAAATTTGCCTTGTTAAGACCTCCATTGTTTTTATAATGGAGGTTTTTTAATTCAAAAGACAACACTAAGACATTTCTATATTCTCATAATTGGAATCATATTTGAACAATTTTATTGTACATCCATACTATGATGAAAATTTACCTTTTTATTCTTTTCTTCTTCTTTTTAAATAGTCAAACCGGCTTATTCGCCCAAGATTTAAACAATAAAGAACTAGGTAAAATCTTAGTGTCTGAAAGCGTCATTGCTGACGGAGAATTAGGCAATTGGCATTGTGTTTTTAAAGAAATTCCAATCTTTGTTTTAACCGATGAATCAGCAAATCGCCTGCGAATTTTCACGCCTATTTTAGAAGAAAAAGAATTAAAAATTGGCCAAATGAAGGCAATGCTAGAAGCAAATTTCAATTCTGCTTTAGATGCTAAATATAGTCTTTATGAAGGTTTTGTCATCAGTGTTTTTACCCATCCTTTAAGAGAACTCTCCAAAGAACAAGTTGTTAATGCTATGGAACAAGTCATAAACTTATCCAATACTTTTGGTTCTACTTACTCAAGTTTAAATGCTCACTTTTCAACCAAGAAATCTATCGAAAAGAAGGTCTTGAAAAAAAGTTAAGGCCCTACAAACCAATCTAATTGCAAATTCTCTTTTAAATCTTCCAGTTTTTCTATAAAATTGAGCTGCTAAACAGTGCTAAGATTTGAGCTTATTTAAAATTCCTATTAGCTTTAATCTACTTAGCCATTAATTCACCACCCAAACACTTCTCAAATTGAAGCTATCTATTTTTAAAGCTTTTGTTGCAGTTTGCTTACTATTTTTCTTTTGTGGAAAAAGTTATCCTCAAACTCAACAACAAAATGACACTAAGCAAAGATGGCAAATCACAGATCGCAATAGCATTTTATGGGATATTTCAAATGAAACCTTACTCCCACATAAGGACAACATAGAAATGTCTGGAAAAAAAGTATCTGGAATTATATTTTACGAAGTTGATGAAAAGAAAAACCTAAAAATCAAAAGAGACATTATTTTCCCACAACTTCGAACTTTCAACAAAAGCAACGAAGCTGATTGGAAAAAATACAGAGCATATTTTAGAAAAAATGTACTCGATGATCAAATGCCTACTATTACCTATAAAGACAAAATCATCGTGCCTAGTCAAGTAGATTCCATTGAAATAGGAGGTATGATTAGCTTTTACTTTACTCCAATACAAGGTATACAAATTTTAAAAACATTATACCCTTCTATGAACGATAGGTGTTTCGTAGAAGAGTGGAGTTTTAAAAACTTAGACGAATCTCCAAAAAACATTAATCTAGGAAATTGTAATTTCAAACAGGAGGAACTTGGCTATAAAGGCATATATACATTTATCCAAAAAAACAATGGTCGTCAATCGTTTATTTTAAACTCCAATGAAAGCAAAAAATTCCCAGTGTTTTTAGGAGCACTACTCAATGGCGAGCTTGAAGAAGATTTTGATCATCAAAAATCTTTCTGGAATAGGCAAGCCTATCTGAAAGAAATGAATCAAAACCTATCCCTAGAAACTCCAGACGAAACCATTAATACGCTTTTCTATTTTTCCAAAATCAGAGCAGCTGAAAGCATTTTTGATTCTACAATGGGACTGGTTCATTCTCCTGGAGGTGGCAATTATTATTGTGGTATTTGGGCGAATGATCAGATTGAATACTGTGGCCCATTCTTTCCTTATCTAGGATATGAAAGAGGCAATGAAGCAGCCTACAATGCCTACCATAAGTTTCTTGAAAACATCCCCAAAGACGATAAGCACATTCCTTATGCCTTTGAAGTAGACGGCAACTTTGCTATGACCCATTTAGATAGAGGAGATGCTGCTATGATTTCATACGGTACTTCTAAATTTGCTCTTTCAATGGGAGACAAAGCTAAGGCAACAAACTTATGGCCTTTAATACAGTGGAGTCTAAATTATTGTCATAAACAAAAAAATGAACAAGGCGCTGTGCAGTCAGCTTCCGATGAGATGGAAGGAAGAGTAGAAACAGGAAAGGCAAATCTATCAACTTCTACACTTTATTATGGAGGCTTAAAATTTGGTTCAATACTAGCTTTTGAACTCGGATTTAAAGAAGAAGCTGAACTTTATAAAAAAAGAAGCATTGAGATGGAAGCTATCATAGAAAATTACTTTGGTGCTGAAATGCAAGGCCTCCAAACTTACAAATACTATGAAACTAATGACAAGCTAAGACACTGGATATGTCTTCCTCTGTGTATGGGCATAAATACAAGAAAAGATGGTACTTTAAAAGCTTTGTTTGAAAAACTTTGGACTCCTAACGGGGTCTTAGTTGAATACGATAAATCAAAAACTGAAGATGAACAAATTTTTTGGGATCGGGCAACTTTATATGCTTTAAGAGGGGCCATAAAATCTGGAGCTCTCGACATTCCTTTCCAGAGATTGAAAGCTTATACTAACAATAGATTGCTAGGTGAACATGTCCCATATGCTGTCGAAGCCTATCCAGAAAATAATATGAAACACCTCTCTGCTGAAAGTGCCCTATATTGCAGAATATTTATAGAAGGACTTTTTGGTATTGAACCTACAGGCTTTAACAAAATTAGATTAGCTCCACAATTACCTGCTTCTTGGAATGACATCAGTTTGAAAAATGTATTTTTATCTGATGAGACCTACGATATAAACTTAAAAAGACATCATGATCAAATCATTTTAACCATTTTCAAAAAGGGTAAAATTGTTTTCAGTAAAACCATAAATGAAGGTCAAATAGTCGAATTTTCTTTTTAGCAAACCATTGATTATTCATTCCAAAATGAAGGGGCTTTATGTTTTTTTTACTCTTTGCTCCCTCAGCATCTAGCATTGTCCTAATCAATATACGTTTAAGACCCATTGTTGCTTTTAACAAATCTCTCATTATGAATGTACTGCAAGTAATCCATATTCAAATTAAAAACTAGTTTGTACCTTGTATATATTCAATATCGAAACTAAGTTTTAAACTTCAATTTATCTGAATTTATGATTTATCCTTCAAGAATCTTATTGGCACCATTTGTAATGATCATTGCATACATAGGTTATCAGCTGTTTGAAGGCAGATCTGAGTACTTGCCTTATTTAATACTTGCAGGGATTCCGACCATAATCTTATATTTTATAGGGAATGAAATCGATTGGTGGTGGTGGACAAAATACCCCCCAAAACTAGCTACACAATTTACCAATCTACTACGTAATCATGTTCCTTTTTATGCAGCGCTCTCTGCAAAGGAGAAGAAAAGGTTTCAAGATAGGGTAGCATTGTTTTTAAAAGGAAATGAGTTTATGCCAATGGCAGAACTTGCAATGGGCCTCGACGAAGATGAAGTCGGTTACACTGGAAAAAGTTCTGACGATGTCCCAAAAGGAACAATGCCAGCTGACATTATGCTCATAATAGCTGCTACTTGTACTCAAATGACCTTTGGTTTAAAGAAATTCTTACTCAACAAATTTGATCACATCATAGTTTACCCAAGGCCGTTTCCTTCTCCTTCACACCCTAAACATTTTCATCTTTGTGAAACTTTCATGGAAGATAAGGTCATTATGTTTGCTTCAGAACCCTTATTGCATTATTACACATCGAAGCAAAAAGCATATTCTATTGGCCATCATGAATATGGAAATGCCTTTGAAAAAAATTATCCAAAAATAAACTGGCCTGATATGGGGAAAGACATTTGGGCAAATATTGAAAGGATATCAGGTTACGGTTCTGATAAAATTCACCAATACATCAATTTACCAATGATCTCAGCTAGGCCTGTAAGCATCAGTTTGTTTTTTACACATTCAGAAGAATTCAAAACAACATTACCAAACCTTTATAAGGCATACACCAAAATCTTTAACCAAGATCCAACTAACAGTCACAAGCCAGTGATTGGTGAACTTATTTAGTTCTCCTAGCTTATTGTTGATGCTTGAACGAGTAAGCAATAAATCATTATCTTTACGCTCTATAGAAACACTAGAAAAAGATAATGCTAGACCTATTACAACATATCTATTATAGAGCGTTCGTTACTGCTCTTACATGCATTTTTGCATGCACTATCCTTTGTGGTCAAAAGGCTCCAGCAGAAACTGCTACTGATTGGGCTACTTTAACTTTTGATAAAATGAGTCTTGATGAAAAAATCGGGCAGCTCATGTGGATAAGAGCTCATTCTGATCTAGGTGCTGATCACATTACCAAGGTTGAAAAACTCATAAAAGATTATCATGTAGGAGGATTAACCTTTTTTCAAGGGGCTCCTGAAAAACAAATCGAACTCATCAATAAATATCAAAGTATATCAAAAATTCCTTTGATCATCTCCATGGATGCAGAATGGGGACTTGGTATGAGGTTTAAAAAAGATGGTTTTAGTTTTCCAAAACCCTTAACCTTAGGAGCCATCCAAGAGAATAGATTAATCTATGACATGGGAGAAGAAATAGCAAAACACCTCAAGAGGGTGGGAGTACATGTAAATTTTGCACCAGTTGCTGACATTAATAACAACCCAAAAAACCCCGTGATCAACACTAGGTCATTTGGAGAAGATCGATTTAATGTAACCTCTAAATCTTACCTCTACATGAAAGGTATGCAAGATCATGGAATCATGGCTTGCGCCAAACACTTCCCTGGCCATGGCGACACTGACTTAGATTCTCATTATGATCTCCCTTTGATTAATCACAGCATCAATAGAATAGACAGCATTGAACTATATCCTTTTAAAGTACTTTCGGAAAAAGGTGTAGAAAGCATGATGGTTGCTCATCTTGCTATTCCTGCCATTGATGACACACCAAATCTTCCAACCACACTTTCAATGAAGACCGTTACAACTTTGCTAAAAGACAGTTTGAAATTTAATGGTTTAGTGATTACAGATGGATTAGGCATGAAAGGTGTTACTAAGCATTACAAAGAAGGAGAAGTTGAAGCCAAAGCTCTACAAGCTGGTAATGACATATTGCTATTACCGCAAAACATTGAAGCTGCTTTTGAAGAAATAAAAAAGTATTTACAGGAAGGAAAAATCAAACAAGAAGCATTTGATCGCTCTGTAATGAAAGCTTTAAAAGCAAAACAAAAACATGGAGTCCACGAATTCAAAACCATTTTCACCGAAGATGTAAGATCAATAATTTTTTCAACTGAAGCTAAGATGCTTAAACGAAAGTTACTTAAAGCTTCACTGACAATGGTTCGTAATAAAAACTACCTCGTTCCTTTTCAAAAACTAGACACTTTAGATATAGCTTCAATCGCACTTGGCGTAGATAAAATTACACCATTTCAAGAACGCATGAACAGCTACACTAAAGTCGAGCATCATCAATTTTCTGATTTTAAAAATGAGAGTAAAATAAATAATTACTTATCCAAGCTAGGACAGAAAGAAGTCGTGATCGTGAGCCTTCATGATGTAAGTTCATATGCAAGTAAAAACTATGGCTTTGATGACAAACAATTGTTCTTCATAAAAGAATTAGCTCAAAGAACAAAAGTTGTTTTAACCGTTTTTGGAACACCCTACAGTCTGGTGTATTTTGATGATCTTGAATGGATTCAAGTTGCTTACGAAGAAAATGAAGACAGTCAAGACTTAGCCGCTCAAGCTTTATTTGGTGCATTTGGAATGAAAGGCAGACTACCCATAAGTGCATCAAAAAGAAGCACCTATAACACTGGTGTGAATACTCCATATTTATTTCGATTGGGATATGATATTCCTGAAAGTGTGGGGCTCAACTCCAAAATCTTAAACAGGATTGATTCGCTTGCTGAAGATGCTGTCAAAATAAAAGCCACTCCTGGTTGTGTAGTTTTAGTAGCAAAAGATGGTAAGGTTGTTTTTGAGAAAGCTTATGGCCATCACACTTACGACAAAAAAAGAAAGACCAAGACAAGTGACATTTTTGATTTAGCTTCTTTGACAAAGATACTTGCAACTACCATCTCTGTTATGAGCCTTGAAGAATTGAAAAAGATTCAATTGTCAAAACCATTATCAAAATACTTAAGCGCTTTAAGGAATACAAACAAACAAGACATCACCATTGCTCAAGCATTGAGTCACCACTCTGGCTTGGCTGGATGGATTAAATTTTATGAAGAAACCATCGAAGAGAAAAACGGTAAAACAGTCCCTTCCACAAAATTTTACAGCGCCCAAAAAAGCAATGCCTTTAACATTGAAGTTACCGAAAAACTATTTTTAAAGTCTAGTCATAGAGACACCTTAATGAAGCGTATCTACGAATCCGAATTACGTAAAAACAAAGATTATAAATATAGCGACTTGGGATTTTATCTTCTGGCCGATTTAGTAAAAAGTATAAGTAATAAAAAATTAGACCAGTATGTAAATGATCAATTCTATGCTCCTCTTGGATTGCAAACAGCCACCTTTAATCCTACTAAAAAACACAAGCTAAATAGAATTTTACCTTCAGAAGTAGACTCTTATTTTCGGAATCAAAACATTCATGGTTATGTACACGATATGGGAGCTGCTATGCTAGGAGGTGTAAGTGGACATGCAGGATTATTTGCCAATGCAGGAGATGTGGCCATCATTATGCAAATGTTATTAAACAGTGGTTATTATGGAGGAAAACAATACCTCGAACCTTCAACAGTAAATAAATTTACAAAAAGATGCATTAATTGCAGCAGAAGGGGCTATGGATTTGATATGTTGCAAACAGATAAAAATGAAGTTTTGAATTTTTCTGACAAAGCTTCAAATTCAACTTTCGGGCACCTAGGATTTACTGGAACCGCTACATGGGTTGACCCGCAAAGTCAGATCGTTTATGTTATCCTTGCAAACAGAACTCATCCTTCTATGAAAAACAACAAGTATGGAAGAAACGATTATCGCCCAAAGATTCAAGAGACCATATATGATGCATTAATCATCAATAAACCTACTCAGTAGACAAACAAAGCGCCTGACAGTAAATGTAAGCTTCAATAAAATACCGTATTTAAAATAGTTACTACCGTATTTAAATCTCCTCTTTATAAAACCTAAATTTTCCTTAGGTTTACTAAACCTTGAAGGTTTAGTAAACCTAGCCCTTCGATTTTTCATTCATTCTTTTATTAAAGTAAAATAGTCTCCATACCAATGTCGAAGTCTAAGGAAGGTTTAGATTGGTTTAAACAGCAAGGCTGGAAAGCTCACAAATTTCAAAAGGATACTTGGAAAGCATACCTTAATGGACATAGTGGTTTAGTAAACGCTCCAACTGGTAGCGGCAAAACCTATTCTCTCTTCATTCCAATTGTACAAGAATACATCAACAACAAAAACAAACCAGTTGGCATTAAAGCCATTTGGATTACACCAATAAAAGCATTAGCAAAAGAAATCCGATATGCTTGTCAAAGATTATGTGACGATTTAGGCCTTGAATGGAATGTTGCCATTAGGACAGGAGACACCTCTCAAAGCGAACGTGCTAAATTAAAAAGAAAGCCCCCAGATGTTTTGATCACAACACCTGAAAGTTTACACCTTCATTTAGCTTCCAAAGGGTATAGAAACTATTTTAAAAACTTGAGTTGTATTGTCATAGACGAGTGGCATGAATTGATAGGTTCAAAAAGAGGTGTGCAAATTGAGCTGGCACTCTCCAGAATCAAATCTTTTTTACCCAATTTAAAACTTTGGGGCATCTCCGCTACTATAGGCAATATGGAAGAAGCCGTTAAAGTATTGCGCGGACACCATTTTCCCGAAAAGGAATTTACAATCATCAAATCAAAAATTAAAAAGAAAATAGTGGTCGAAACTTTACTACCTGATGTCATAGAGAAGTTCCCATGGGCTGGTCACTTAGGTTTAAGCATGTTGAAAAAAGTATTGCCAGTCATAATGGCAAGCAAAACGACACTTATTTTTACAAATACTCGGGCGCAAGCCGAAATATGGTATCAAAATTTACTGCTTCTTGAACCTGAACTTGCGGGTGTTATAGCGATGCATCATGGTAGTATAAACAAAGAATTAAGGGCTTGGGTAGAACAAAGTCTACACGAAGAAAAATTAAAAGCAGTGGTTTGCACTTCAAGCTTAGATCTAGGCGTTGATTTTAGACCGGTAGAAACAATCATACAAATAGGGAGCCCAAAAGGCGTAGCACGATTTATACAGAGAGCAGGAAGAAGTGGTCATCAACCAGGAGCAGTTAGCAAAATCTATTTCGTTCCTACACATTCACTTGAATTGATAGAAGCAGCCGCTCTGAGAAAAGCAATAAAGGATCATGTCATGGAAAGCCGCATTCCATACTTTCGATCCTTTGATGTGCTTGTCCAATACTTGGTTACCCTTGCTGTTTCTGATGGTTTTGATCCAGAGAAGGTTTATAGAGAAATCAAACAAACCTTTTCTTTCGAAAGCATCAATAGCGAAGAATGGAACTGGTGCTTACAATTCATAACTTCTGGTGGTGCCGCTTTAGAAGCTTATGATGAATACTCAAAGGTCATTATTGAAGCAGGATTATACAAAGTTATAGATAGACGTACATCCATGCGGCACCGACTATCGATCGGCACCATCGTCAGTGATGTATCTATGATCATTAAATACGTTTCTGGTAAGCGAATAGGAACCGTAGAAGAATGGTTCATCTCACAATTAAAACCAGGAGATAACTTTTGGTTTGCAGGAAGAAGCCTTGAGCTAGTTCGAGTAAAAGGTATTACTGCACAAGTAAGAAAAAGCAAATCCAAGAAAGGGAAAATTCCAAGTTGGCAAGGAGGGCGAATGTCGTTTTCCTCTGAACTTTCAGCAATGCTACGTTATAAAATTGACGAAGCAATTTCCGGTAAGTTTAAGGATCCTGAGTTAAAAAGTATTTACCCGCTAATTGAATTGCAAGCTGAACTTTCCCACGTCCCAAATCAAGATGAATTTTTGATAGAATATTTCAAAAGCAATGAAGGCTACCACCTTTTATTTTACCCTTTTGATGGAAGGTATGTACATGAAGGAATGGGGGCGCTATTGGCTTGGCGTATTGCAAGAATAAAACGAATGTCTTTTTCCATAGCTATGAATGATTATGGTTTTGAATTGTTGTCAGATGTAGAAATCCCAATCGAACAAGCTTTAGAAGATGGGCTATTCAACACAAAAGATCTAGGCAGGCATATTGAAGAGAGCATCAATAGTGTAGAAATGGCAAGAAGAAAATTTAGAGACATAGCAGGAATTGCTGGCCTTGTTTTTAAAGGCTATCCAGGTAAAGAGAAGAAGGATAAACACTTACAATCTTCTTCTCAATTATTTTTTGAAGTATTTACAGATTACGAACCAGACAACCTTCTCTTGATAGAAGCATACGATGAAGTTATGAACTTCCAATTGCAAGAAGCGCGATTAAGGGCTACTCTTGAACGTATTAATACCCGCAAGATTGTTTTAGCAAAACCTGAAAGAGCTACCCCTTTTTCTTTTCCAATTATGGTAGATAGAATGAGAGAAAAAATGAGCAATGAAAGCTTAGAAGATCGCATTAAAAAGATGACACTTAGGTAATACAGTTTAGTGTAAAATTATTTTCTTACAAATCGAATGTGTTCAACAGAAGAAAACAGGTTCACTGTGCAAAAACACAGCAAACCTTTTAAGTATTACAAACTAGCTCTTAAATCTAAAGTGCCATCCTTATCTGTAGCTACTGGCCCGTTATTGTTTATAACTCCCCCATTTACCAACAGTATTCCTGCAACATAAGGTGCAGCCATAGATGTACCACTTTTTTCAGAATAGTAACCATTCTTTTTTAAATCACAAGATTTAATGTCAACACCAGGTGCTGCAAAATCAACTGGCCCATTTCCAAAATTTGAAAAAGAAGCAATGTTTAAATTTGAATCATAAGCTGAAATAGTATACACATTTGTGTTATTGAATCTTGCTGGTACAAAACCACTAGCGTTTGCATTTGCATTTCCTGCTGCTAAGGTTACATATATTCCTGCATTCCCTAGTGCATTAAACTGTGCTTGCAAGGTTGTCTCCGTAATGCTTCCAGTAGAAGTTCCAGACAAACTATAATTAGCTACATCACCTGGTCGGGCTACCGCTGCAACATAAGTGTTACCTGCTATAAGTTGAGACCAAGTACCTGAGCCAGCAGCGTTCAAAACTTTTACACCTATTATGGTTGCTCCAGCTGCTACTCCTTTTACACCGATAAAATTATCTTTTGCTCCTATGATACCAGCAACATGAGTTCCATGTCCATTGTTATCTTTAAAAGCAGGTTCTGCAGGTACAAAAGAAATACTCAATGTTGTGTTGACATTTAAGTCTGGGTGCTTCCCATATATTCCTGTATCCACCACAAAAGCATATTTGCCAACACCAGATGAATTTTCTGCACCAACATCTGAAATTCCCCAATCTAATTCTTGCTTATTAAGCTTAATGCCTTCAAACTTCTTAATAAACCCTTTAAAAGCATAGTCTTTTTCAATTTTTCGAATAAACTTATACTTTCTTAAAAGTGCTTCATCCTTTTTTGAGCCAATTTTAATGGAGGCAAAATTTTTATTCCCTGACACCACATTAATCAACTTAAATTCTTTAAGTCCACCTTTTCGTAATTCTGTTTCTAATTTTTGTCTTAATTCCGTACTATTGGTTTTAAATTCTTTCGCCCGAGCTTCTCTGCTTATTAAACTTTTAAAATCCTTTTGCTTTGTTGTTGCTTTATGAAAATCATCTTGAAGAAAGATAATGTATTGATTAGGAATAACCTTTGGTTTTTCATTTTGAGCAGACAGCGAAACATACAAACATAAGATGAACATTGTGCATATGCACTTAAATACCGTTTCCATTATTTGATTTTTTTGGTTTAATTAATAAGCCAAAATTATAACAGAAGGCATTCATATTTCACACCCTTTTCAGTCAAACAATAAAAATCACGGATTTCGGGTAGGCACCACCTATTGCAAAATTAATTTACCTACATACTTTTGATCATTGACATTACACTTAACGATGTATAAGCCTTTCGGCAAATGATTTAGATCGAGTGTAGGATCTGCTCCTGTTAAATTATTGACAGGCTTAATTTGCATTCTTTGCCCTGCTAGATTTACGACTTCTAAATTTGCTAAATCCTTCAGTTTTAAAAGACTCACAAATCCTGTTGTAGGGTTAGGGGAAAGCTGAAGCAATCTGGCCCTATTTTCTTTTACTGAACTGACGTCCAAAAAATCAAGATAAACTTCTTCCGAATATTCACATTCTTCGTCAGCCGTAATTACTTCCACTTGATAGCTCCCACTTTTTAAATTTTCAAAAATCGGAGATTCTTGGAAAGCTCCAATCTCTTCAATTCTATATTGAAAAGCTTCGATTCTATTTTCTAAAATTATTTCAATCTTGCCATCTTTAGCCTCATTATTACTTGCAGGGGTGATTATAATTTCTGGCTTGATTTGACATAAAGGGCCATCTATGCAAAAGCCATGAGTTTTATTGCTTCCAAAACTTCCATCTCCTTTTATCAACTCAAAACCAAAGTCAGTATTTATAGAATATCCAAAATGCACATACTCCCCTGTTTCGTTTTGGAGACCATCTCCTCCTAAATCATGAATACTAAATAGGTAACATTCATAGGGAGAAAGACACAAGCTATGGACCTGTTCCGAATAATCATTAAAATAAGGTCCACCTTCCGCCACAAGCTCTCTTGTTCCCAAGGTAGAAATAGTCCAATATACTTCTTCAGGATTATCATCAAGTTTGAGTAAAACTTCTAAAGTTTTAAAACGCTCTTCGGTTTTGAAATATGGATAGGTAGAAATTTTATTTAAATCAACTACAGTACCCGAATCAGCTATTGTTACATTTCTTAATTCAATGGTAATTTCACTTTCTTCAGGCAAGTTGTATTCTGCATCCAATTCAAAATCATATGAATTTCCGTGGCTTAAGTTTCCGCTCCAAAAATATTCTTGGAGTGTTAGGCCATTAACCAAAAATAAAACCGTTGCTTTTGAAAAATTTTTATAGCCTATATTGGTGAATCTAAACTTTGTTTTATTACTAATGTTTTCATCACAATAATCATCTGTTTGAATCATTTCTATTAATGCATCCGCATCAGGAACCCTCGAAATGATGGCTTCAATCTTGTTATTGTTTACGTATGCTTCTCCTTCTAAACTCAACACTGCTTCTAATGTATATTTTCCTTTTTGAGGAATAACAAATTGCTCCTCAAGATCAATGCTTATTTCTTGACCAGGTAAAACCAAATCAAACCTATCTTCTTCTAAAATCTTTTCTCCGTTTAAAAACAATTCAATTTTAAAAGCTTCCACCTCAAGTAGACCCTCATTTTTTATACCTAGGCTTATAGTTTCGTTTTCACCAAATACATTTAAGGTATGCAAAGAGTCAAATCGAACTAAATTCAAGTCTACTTCATCCCTATCAAAATCAATGGCTACAATTTGAGAGCCACCGCCAGAATTTGATGTCACCCAACACCTATCGTCAGCATCTAGAACCATCTGGTTTGTATTCACATTGTGCAACATTGAATTTGGGTATGAATTAAAGCCTACATCCAAAACAAGTTCTTCATATGAAAGCTTGCCTAAAGGATCTTCTTTTTTTCGTCCATTTGCGATGAGGCTAAAGATATTATCTTCATCTGTGAGCAGATAAGTCAATAAAATATTTTCATTCTGATCAATAGCTGCTGATCCAAAAACTCTTTGCTTGTCATCTTCTGGAGCAAAAGTACCTTCTTGATAAACATACCAAGTCCCTCCGTTCTCTTTTCGCAACTCGGCCCAACGAACGCCTAAGCTTGAAATTCCTACTTCAACATTTACTGTCAAAGCAAATACTAAAGCTTCATGATCTTCGTATCTATAATAATGTGGCGTATTTAAAATCAAAGGTTTCCTTAAACTAGGTTTATAAAAAAGATCATCTCCGAAAGACGACCAAGAAGTTCTTGTATTAAACAAAGACATAGGAATTTGTAATTTTTCAATGCTAGGATCATTTTCATCATCCCAATTTATTTCAAATTCCATTAATTCAACAAGATCATTTTGATAAGCATAATAGTCATCATCGATAACAGAAAGAACTATTGGTGATGATGCTGGGTTGAAATTCTTATTGTTTGCACTTGCAGCACTTAAGATATGTGCTTCAGTGATTGGTTCTGCTATAGGTAGCAATAAGGATTTTGTTCGAGGCAAGTCAATACCACTCATTAAATCTTGGACATTGATAAAGTAAAATAGATAATTTTCTTCAAGAGAAGTCCTGGTACTTATTACCAAACTTTCTCCCCACAAAACAAAAGAAGGTTCCAAAACGCTTGCCTCTAATTGAAAGCCATATTGATTCAAAACCCTTGGATCTAAATCGTCACTCAAGACAGTAAAGCTGAGGTAATCATCACCAAATAGTTCAGAAATAATCCAAGATTCATTTTTGTGGTCATATATAATATTGGAATATTCTTCAGTATCATCAAAGCTTATTGGACTTAATACGTTAAGGTTTATTCCTCTTAGCGTCTTACCTATTTTATCTATTCTTCTTATCACTCTTCCTCCAGCATATTGCATAAAATAATCCTTTCCAACTGCGCCATTAGATCTTAAACAAACACTTTTTCTTTTATTTAATCTTAGGTTTAAAGGCCGTTCATGAATTGGGTCGATCTTCGTTTGTCTCACAGGGTCATCTACTTCGTTTTTAATACACACCCCACCTTGTATTAAAATAAGCTGTTCTTCGTAATAATCAATCCCATTAAGATTTACTTTGATGGGAGTGTTCTCATCAAAGGGTACAATGCTGAAGTTGCTGCATTCAGCATCTTCTCCTATGACATCGAATCTAAAATCTAAGATGTCTTGATAAATTGCAAAAGAGTCGCGCTTATATTTTACATGGATTAAGCCAAGAGATTCGTCAACATTAATTTCGAAATCCTCCTCTTTGTCTATGGAGGTAATGACATAATTGTTGAAACTTATAACCTCTGGGTCATACTGCAATCCTAAATCAATTTCATTAATCAAGCCATTGAAAATCAGGTTTCGTAAACTTAAACTTACCAAACTATTTTCATCAACTACCTTTCTAGAGGTTTCAAGCTTAATAGTAGTTTGCGCCAATAGAAGCACTGGTAAATAAAGTAGAAGAAGAGTTCCTATTAATTTAGCTTTCGTCATAGTTTAAGTTTATAATAATAGCGCTCTACATTAAGATAAGAATTTTTCACTTTTCATGCTCATGATATTATAATCTTGCAAACTAGTTTGCCGAAAAATACAGTTTAAAAAAGCTATTGCTTATTGTAAGATCACTTTCCCTATATAGATGAGCTGCTTCTTCTGACATTTTATAAAGTATAAACCCTTAGGCAAATGGCTCAAATTTAATTGCAACTGACTCGTATTTTCCTTTTTTACCAGTTCAAAGGCCACTTCATTTCCAGCTGCAGTGAAAACCTTTAATTCTTCATAATTGTCAAGATTTCCTAAATTGACGAGACCTGTACTTGGGTTTGGATAAACTTGTAAAGTCAGTGCATCAAGATTTAAACTCGAAGTGCTTATATTTCCAAAACTCAAATAGACTTCTTCTTCATACACACAATTTCCATCTTCACTTTGGACTTCAACAGTATAATATCCACGTTTGAGATTTTCAAAAACTGGTGAAGATTGAAAAGGACCAATCCCATTCACTCTATATTCAAAGGCTTCAATTCTATTTAAAATTTCAATTTCTATTTGACCATCAGTCGAATCAAAAGTAGACGCATCGGTAATGAGGACATTCGGCTTTATCTGACATTCATCTCCGTCCAAGCAAAAGCCATGAGCCCGACTTGATCCAAAGTCACCCCCCTCATCGATAAGCATTGTCACAAAATTAGTTCGTAGCTGATAGGCTGAAGTCCCCCTCGTAAGACCATTTCCTCCAAGATCATTAATCCTAAACAAGTAACAATCATATGGTGAAAGACATAAGCTTTGCCAAACCAATTTATTTCTTTCATAATATGGGCCACCTTCAGCTACTATTTCTTCTGTCCCTAATTCTGTTATGACCCAGGTGGTTTCTCCAGGCCTATCATCCAATTGAATTCCAATGTCTAAAATTCTAAACTTTTCATCCGTTTTGAAATATGGGACACTTATGTTTTTATCCAGTTTAATTTCCTCCCCTAAAACATGAATTGATTTTAAACTAAGCTTTAGTTGGTTTTCTTCTTTAAGCGTTCGCGATAGTTCAAAATCAACTTTTTGAGTATCTGAGTATCTATTTAAATTATCAATAGTTAACTCTTGTATCTTTTCTCCATTGATAGAGATCATTACTTTTGCAGAATCTATTGCATTAAAACCTGTATTTCTTACTAAGAATTTTAATTTATTATTGTCAAAATTTCTGCAATCATTATCCACAGATAATAATTCTAGGTTTGCATCATTTTCTAAAACTCTAGCAATGGTAGTGGTAATGGTATTATTACTAAATTCCTCTTCTTCTTCTACACGAATTTCAACCTTCACATTGGTTCGCCCTGATTTTTCTAATACTAGTTTTTGATCTAGGCTAATCAATCGCGCTTCATCAAATGGGATAAGTTCATTTATTTCTTCTGAAATTACCTTCTGATTGTCAAAAAACACTTCTACTGTAAATTTATTAACATCTTCCCAACCCAAGTTTTTAACTACCAAGTTCAATTCTTCCTCTTTTTGCAAAATATCAAACTGAGCTAAACCTTCTATGCGCTCAAGCGATAAATCATAATCGTCACGTACAAAATCAACAGCAATAACTTTAGCCCCTCCACTGGTATTCGCTGTAAACCAAAAATAATCAGGCTGATAAGAATCCTGACTAATTTGTAAAGTATTAATTCTGCTTCCAAATACATTTGGGTACTCTCCATTCTCGCCTTCTAATATGTTTTCTTTAAAGGTCATTTTCCCTTTTGGATCTTCTTTGTTACGACCTGTTATACCCAAATTAACATAAGTTTCTGCATTCGATAAATTATAAACTAAAAATATGTTTTCTTTATCATCGATAGCTATACTTCCATAGTACCTATCGAGATTTCCTTCTGGAGCGAAAGTTCCCTCTTGAAAGACATGCCAATCTTTAAGGCTAGTTTTTCTAAGTTCTACCCAACGAATTCCAAATTGCTTACCTAATTGCTCTACGTCCGTGGTAAAACAAAAAACCAAAGATTCATGATCGGCATACTTTTGATATTGCGGCGGATTTGTAATGAATGGATGCTTTAAATTTAAAGCAGCTGGGGAGCCATCTTGAG
This sequence comes from uncultured Saprospiraceae bacterium, assembly GCA_937941095.1. Classification (GTDB taxonomy): domain Bacteria; phylum Bacteroidota; class Bacteroidia; order Chitinophagales; family Saprospiraceae; genus JALZVN01. The sequence continues at coordinate 29,228 of CALDYJ010000038.1, forward strand.
TAAAAATGCCGAAAAGGTTTGATAGATCATACTCCGTCAATGGAATTCTCTGGCGTTTGAAGCTAGGATTATCATTGTTTTCCCAATGAAGATCTATTTCAAATAATTCTACAAAATCTCCTTCTTCTTTATACCAATCATTATCTCTTAGCGATAAGACAAGAACATTTTCAGGAGCTAATCCATTAGGGTTATTACCAGTACTTGGACTTAAAAAATGCTCATAATGATAAACATAATCTTTAGGAAGATCGAGCGTCTTAGTTCTTGGATTGGGCACTTCATTTCTTACATCCTCTAAATTGATGTAGTAAGTAAAATAAGGTTCATTGTTTATAAACTGTTTTGAACTTAAAATCAATGTTTCTCCAGACAAAACAAAAGAAGGGAAAAGGATTGATTTTTGAAAGTTATAGGTAAAAGAGCCTATGTATTCATCAAGATTATTTAGATCATTAAGTAACCTGATCTGCAGCCTTTGAGGAGCTTCTATAAGAGCAATGATCCAGTCTTCATTCTTATGATCATAAATAATGCTCATGCCTTGAACTAAATCAAAATTTGGTAAACTATAGTCTCCTAAAAACTGACCCAATCTATCACTTTTTATAACTCTCCCATTTCCAACAGACTGGAGAAAATAATCTTTTCCAATTGCACCATTTGGTAAAGAAGAGCCGGGAGTAGCTGTATTGACTCTGACATTTAATGCAGGCTGAGCTTCTTCATCAAAATACCTCTGTCTAAGGGCATCATCGATTTTATTTTTGATACAGATCCCTCCTTCACTTAAATTTATATCATCTTCAAAGTATTCAAAACTTGATTGACTTGCACTTATTGGAGTTTCTTCATCTATGTCGACAAAAGTTAAATTTGTACAATCAAGATTTTCCAAGTTCGAAACAAATTCTAAATTTAAGATCCTGGAGCCTAAAAACAAGGATTTATTTTTGTTGAATTTTATAGCAACAATTCCATTTATTTCATCATGAAAAATTTCGAAATCTTCTTTGTGCCAAGAACTAGAGTAAACTATGCTATCAAAATCCAAGGCTTCAACATCGTATTTTATTCCAAACTGCAAGGCATCTAATGGGCTATTATAATCACTGTTTAAGCTTACCAATTTACGACTAGATTCTTGAAATAGATGCTCATCTATACTGAAGGAAAAGAAATCTTGGCTACAAAGTCCTTGATTAACTAAAAGAAATAAGAAGATAAGTCTAGCTCTAGTCATCTTTGTTAAATTGATCGTTCAGCTTATTCTTGTTTTCTTTCCTAAATTAAGAATTTTTTCAGAGAAATGATTTAGCTTGTCCCTTATTTATGTCGCAAACCATGCAATCCTTCAAACTTAAAGAGCAGTCCTTTTTACTCCATCCTTTTAAAGGAATTTATTGGGAAGAACAGAAAACTTTATTAATTGCGGATCTACACTTGGGCAAGAGCAATCATTTTAGAAAGGCTGGCATCCCAGTCCCTGTGGAAGTACGCCAAAGTAATTTTGACAAATTTACCGCCCTACTGCTTGACCTAAAACCCAAAAAAGCCCTAATCTTGGGCGACCTTTTCCATAGTGATTTTAACAAAAGTTGGGAAGACATGACTCACATCATTAAACAATTCAAATCCATAAAATTTGAACTTGTTATTGGTAATCATGACATCATGGACTTAAAAAGATATAAAGAGGCAAACTTACATTTACACGAAGAAGGGTTGATTATAAAACCTTTCATTTTTACGCATCACCCTTTGGAAGAAGTACCCTTTGGTTTGTTTAATTTGTGTGGCCACATTCATCCTGGTGTTCGCCTTTCCGGCAAAGGTCGTTCGAGTTTAAGACTGCCTTGTTTTTATTTTGGAGAAGAGCAGGGGATACTACCGGCCTTTGGAGAATTTACTGGCACTTATGTTATCGAACCAAAAAAAGAAGATGACGTTTTTGTAATCGCCGAAGAAAAAATATTTCGTGTTAGCAAAGAAAGTGCTTAAATTATATTAATCAACATACTCCACAATCCTTAGAAACCTAAGTCCAATACTTAGTTCGATAGAAACATTGCGAATTTCTCTAGCAGATAAGGTTCTTGGATTACCAGTAAATGGATCATTGTATGGAGTTTCTGCTTGGAAATATTGTTGTGACAAATCAGGGCTAATGCTTAATTCGATCATTCCTCCTACTAAATCAGCGAACATAAATTCAATCCCTCCACCTGCTATAATTCCGTATTGCCAATGCCTAGTTAATTCATCAAAAGGATGTATTAAATTAACGACCCTAAAAGGATCATTCTCTGGATGATATTCATCAAGGTTTGTGTTAATGGTATATTCGCCCCTTACACCAACCATGTAATAAGCTTGCATCTCTTGGCCAAAAGGAAATTTTTGCTTGGCGCCAAAGGCAAGCGAAACATTCCTAAATTCATAAGGGTAAGAAGTTGTTGGGAAATTAAAAAAATTGCCGTCTGGATTAGTATAAGCGCCTCCACGTATTCTCGTTGCCCCTCCTCTGATGTGATAACCCGCTTGTCCAAATAAGGCAAATGGAGCATCTTCTCTATAAGTCTCTATGTAAGCAACTCCATGATACCTAACCAACAATTCCGAATCTCTGCCATTCCATTGCTGAAAGCCTAAAGTAGGGCCTCCTTTAATCCCAAAAGCTGAACCTTGGGCAGATAAATCTAAAAAAGAAAATAGTGCAATAAGTAGAATTGTAAATCTCATCTTGTCTAATTTGTTGTACTAATTTACAACAAGTATTTGACCTATGTTCAAGTGATTACTACTTAATCCATTTGTTTCTTTTAATCTATTGACAGGGACATCAAAACGCTTAGAAATTCTGTATAAAGTATCGCCTTTAGATACGGTATAATAACGTGTTGCTTTTTTAATGTTCACTTCCTGATTAGGAGGTGTATTCTTTTTACCATCATTGATTAAAGTCACTTGTGGCTCTTGTAGTTTTACGCTTGGCGTTTCCTTTTGCACTACTATGATCTCTTTCTCTTGCTTTATTTCTACAACAGGTTTTTTTTGTTCACTCTTTGTTCTAAAAGGTGAACTCGGCTCTTCAAAAGAAGTTCCAGTAGAGGTCAATCTTGGCTTTTCGAAATCATTTATGTTAGTTGCAGTGATTTCTTCATCAAAAAAGTCATCAATGGAATCCTGTGGATTTTGAGAAGGCTTATTTTCCTTCGTTTCAACATCTGGACTTAGTCCTTCTTTCACCTTCCAACCTCTGATCTTAATGTTTTCACCTGCTTTTGGTTCTGTGTTAAAAGCAATCCTATTTTTGATGTAAAGCTTTTCTAATTTGACCCCATACATCTGAGAGATATCCATCATTGTTTCACCTGTCTTAACCATGTGAGTTTTCTGCTTTCCTCTAAAAGAAGAACGCTTAGGTTGCAAATAGACTCTGTAACTTTTATTTAAATCTTGAGCCCCAGAATATAATTCTTCGTTATATTTTAAAATTCGCTTGATTGGAATTTGTGCACGATTAGCAATCTCTAATACAGTCTCCCCTTCAGAGGCATAAGTCATGTCCACATCGTTGACTTTTAAGACTCTATTCGTTAAGTATTTTGAACCATTTGGTGTGGCTCCTGGCTTGTCTTTATGTTTGATTTTTACATCTGCTAAAATCGGTGTAGCATCAAACGGTAAGACAGAATCAAATAGATGTAATTCGTAATCTTCAATTAGCTTTATCAACAAAATAGGATATTTAGGATTGGTAGCATAACCAGCTTTTTTCAATCCATGAGCCCATTTTTTGTAATCTGTTGGATCATAATCAAATAGAAAATCGTAGCGACTAGTTCTCCCATTATTAGTTAAAAACTCTGAGTGAGCGATGAAAGAAGATTCTACACTATTGTAAGTTCTGAAGCAGGATTCAATTGGGTTTCCTTTATCGTCATAGTCATCATCCAATCTAAAATAAGTCCTCCCTGTCCAGCTGTATCCACATTTTATTCCAAAGTGATTATTAGCTTTTTTGGCTAATACGCTTTTTCCAGCATTGGATTCTAAGATAGCTTGGGCTAATTTTATTGAGGCAGGGATACCTGTTCTATGCATTTCTTCAACAGCAATTTGCTTGAATTTATTAACATAATGTATCCTATCTTGTGTTTTTTGGCCAAAAATAGCGCCTAAAACAAGAAAATTGAGTGTTATAATAAGTATTGTTCTTACCTTCATATCAAAGGGTTTTTTTATATATACGGCTGAATTTTTAAAGGGTTTAGGTGAATCGTATTTAATTAGCAACGTTTTAGATCATTTGTTCATATGAGATTTATTTGTTTTATAATATGCTTAACGTTTTTTACCGCTTGCAAAACTGAAAAGACAGACAGTCCTGAGGTACAAGCAGTAGAAGTTCCTGTAGAAAACGTCAAAGAAGAAACTCCCCCTCAAATCATTATTTATACTTGGGTAGATAAACTTCGCTTGAGAGAAGAGCCAAATACCAAGAGCAGCATTGTCAAAGAACTTTCAGAAGGAGAGCCTCTAGTGTTTACCGGTGAACAAACAGACTTTACTCAGAAAGTAAACTTAAGAGGTGTAATGTATGATGAACCTTGGATGAAAGTCGTCACCAAAGATGAAAAGATAGGTTGGATCTATGCTGGTGGAGTAAAATTTTACAAACCTGATGTGGATCAAAGTTCTAATCCATATGATCAATGTTTTCAATTATTGGAAATTGGAAGTGAACGTCAATACGAAGAGTGCGTTTCTAAAATAAAGGAATTACAAATCAAGAAAGATGCTAACTACATAAGGCCAGATGCTGAAGGGTACGAAATTATGTTATTGGATGGAAAAAAGACCATGCTAAAAGATAGTGATGAGTCAATAAACGGAGAAAATGTAAACCTAGATTACCGTTGTTATTATCCAAAGATGGGCTATTTCGTTTTTAGAATGTACTCTACAAATGAAAATCAATACTTAATGATTAATGATAAGTTTGGAACCAAACTTCCAATGTGGGGCTTTCCAAAACCTTCTCCTGATCATTCAAGTTGTGTATCCATCGCTTTTGGGGATGAAGATGGTAGAAAAAAAGGCTTTCAAGTTTTTTCTTTTACGGATAATGGATTGGAGCTGATGCTTGATCACGAATTGCAAGACAAACCAACTGCCATCAAATGGATATCAAATAAAGAATTTGTAATAAGTATGAAATCGGGAGGAGTATCTAAAAGACTTAAAGTTTCCTCCGAAGGCGGTGTGTGGAAAGTTATTTAAGACCTAAATAAATTAATCTGCAAAGTCTTCAAGCAAACTTAACTCCATTTTTATTCTGTATTCCCATTCAATTTGTTTAGCTCTGTCTACGCTATGACGAGTAATGATGTCGTAGTTTTTTTGTTCGTTGTACCAATTTTCTAATGTAGCTGCAATGAATTTTTCAAAATTTTGCTCTTCGCCACATTTGAATTCCATGGTAGAAAGTAACTTTCTTAATTTTCTCGCATAAAGCTCGGTTATGTCAAAATGCAATTGTTCATGAGCTAGGTGATATTCAGTCCGGGCTTCTTTTTTTACCCAAGATTCTTTCTTTTCAAAATAAGACTTAATGCTATAATTGATTATCCCATCTTTACAACCTTTGTAATCCATAATCCCAGAGGATGTTAAAGCAAAGATCTCCTCAAAATCAAACCGCGGTTCCCCGCTGAAATCTTCCCAGGTCAACTTTCCAGTTTGTCCCCAATATAGAATTTCTGTCTCATTTGAATTTGACGAAAAAAGTACCCACGAAAGAAGAGCTGCTACAGCTAAAAAACTTTTGAAATAATCCATAATAGTGCTTAATAATGTTAGAAAACATTAAGCTTGGTTAAGTAGATTCAATAATGTGAGTGGCTAAAAAGGGGATTAAGCTAACTCTTCAGAAGGATTCCAATAATGCTTGTCGAAATCTTTGACTTTATTATTATCAATAATCACGCCTTCTTGTTCTAAAAGTTCTTGCATCATGCTTGGAGTCGGAAAATGCCCCCTTCCGGAGAGTTCTCCTTTCCTATTTACAACCCTATGTGCTGGCACAAAAGTTTCTCCCCCAAAGCTTTTATTTAAAGCCCATCCGACCATTCTCGCTGATCCTAAGGCTAAATAATCGGCGATCGAACCGTATGTTGTGATTCTTCCAGCAGGAATCTTTGAAGTAAGTTCAAAAACCCTTGTGAAATAGGATTCTCCCATGATAGGTTTTGCTAATTTTGCTTTAAAATGAGCTTTCTAAAACATAGAAAGTAAGTGAGTGTCATTTTAGAACGTTAAAATTTCGAATTCAGTTTATCAGACCTAAAATTATTTTAAATTTTATTTTTTTATAAAAATATAAAAAGCAATTTATGCACAATCTCAAAATTAAGGCTAGCCAAGTTTCTAACCTAACGGATGCGAGGTACTTTGCTGCTCTTGGAGTTGATTACCTTGGATTCAAATTAGATTTGTCACATGACGAAAGACTATCTGCTCCTTTGTTTTATGCTATTAAGGAATGGGTTGAAGGGCCAAAAATAGTGGCGGAGATTGGCAAAACACCCATCGAACTCATCTATGATGTTTTCAATGAAGACGACTTTGATCTCATCCAATCTGAACTGACGGAAATTTCGTCTTCTCAATTAACAAGCGTCAAGCTTCAAACTCTATCAGACATCAATGCTTACAAGCCTAGTGAAATCTACCTCCTCAATTTGGAAGAGATTGATGAAGAAAGCCTTTATCATAACAAAGAAGAATTGATTGCGCTCTGCAATAGAATGCAATTGATCTTTCCAGCACCTTCTCAAAAAGAAAACATATTGAGCCTTATTCAAGAAATCAAACCTTACGGGATTGAAGTAAAAGGAAGCGCAGAAGAAAAGGTAGGTTTTAAATCTTATGATGACCTAGATGAATTTTTTGATATCCTTCATGCATAATGCATTAAAACATAAGACACTTTTCTACTAACTGATCCTAATTAAAAAACAAACTCCATCTTTTCTGCCATTGTGTCGGCCCTTTTCGCTTTAGTCTGCCTAAATGGCATATGTTTTTATGTAAAAAAGCCTTTTTGACCTAAAATTTGGTATGGTACACCTCTTGATGATGTGAGGGTGTATTACATATTCAAAAATTAAAATCTAATAAAATGATACACGTAAAAAATCCAAAGCACAGAAGATACAATGGTAATCACTGGACTAGACAAGTAGACAACGCCATTAATGATCTCATGGGAGGGTCCTTCACTGATTTTGTAGCAAAGGGCTTAGTCCAAAACCAACCTTTAGTCAACATCATTAAAAATGAAAATGAATTTGTCTTAGAAGTGGCTGTTCCTGGTTTTAGCAAAAAAGACATTGACATCAATGTCAAAGAAGACAAACTGAGCATTTCTGCAGTGGTAGAAGAAGCGAAAGAAGGGGATGATCATTCAAAACCAAATTATACCAAAAGAGAGTTTAATTATGGTGGCTTTAAAAGATCATTTACTCTTCCTGAAAACATTGATGTAGAGCACATCAAAGCAAATTTTGCAAATGGCATCTTAAAGATCACACTTCCATTAAAGGAAAAAGTTGATACTTCAAGAAACATTAAAATATCTTAAAAAGAATTGCGCTGTCAATACTATAGACATAAGCTTTGACTTAAAAAATTAGGGTTTTAGGTATGAGAAAGTCGGTCATCATTATGATGCTGGCTTTCTTTTTTGCATTAGCCTGGTTCGAACCGTTCGAGTTATTCGATTATTCGAATTACCTTTGCATACACACTTAATTTAATTCAATCTACACATGAAAATCATCTCATACAATGTAAACGGAATAAGAGCCGCTATGAAAAAAGACCTGGTAGAGTGGGTTAAAGCCGGTGATTATGACATTGTTTGCCTTCAAGAAACTAAAGCCCAAGAAGACCAAGTTGACATGAGTCCATTTGAAGACTTAGGATACCATTGCCACTGGCATTCCGCAGTAAAAAAAGGGTACAGCGGCGTAGCCACACTTAGCAAGAAAAAACCTACTAAAATTGTTACTGGTTGTGGCATTGAAAAATACGATGCAGAGGGAAGAATTTTAAGACTGGATTTCGGCACATTAAGTGTATTAAATTGTTACTTCCCCTCTGGCACAACTGGAACTGTCCGTCAAGATTTTAAATTCGAATTTTTAGATGATTTTTTTCCTTGGATTCAAGAACTAAAAAAGACGAGAAAAAAATTAATCATCGTAGGAGATTACAACATAGCACATACAGAAAATGACATTCACAACCCAAAAAGCAACAAGAAGTCCTCTGGGTTTTTACCAGAAGAAAGAGAGTGGTTGTCTAAATTATTCGCGAATGGCTTTACAGATAGTTACCGCTTTTTAAACCCTGAAAAAACAGAATACAGCTGGTGGTCTTATCGAGCAGGTGCAAGAGCTAATAATAAAGGTTGGCGCATCGATTATCAAGTAGTGACAGACAATTTGAAAAAGAAACTAAAAGCTGCTCATCATATAAGTGAGGCTAAGCATTCTGATCATTGTCCGGTGTATATAGAACTTGATTAACAGGGCTTTATTTATTTCAATACCTAACTCTCCAATAGGGATTTTTCTTCCCTTCTATCGTTTCGTCTATGTATTTTTTAACAATAGCATCTAATGCCGATTGTTCAATTTTCTTTCCCTTTAACTTTTTCGGATAAGGCAATTTAACTTCTGGTTCTTCCAGTTTAACCTCTGAAGCAAAAATGATAGCGTCGCCATTATTAATATCAATCTCTAAGATCATACCCGGTAAGCCTCCGTACCCTTCAGGTCCTCCAGAAAAAGCAATAGCATCCGTAAACCAAGCATGTATAGTTTGACCTTTAAGTTCGTTTCTCGTTTCTGCTTTCATGCATAGAAATCCTGCAACCTCTTTTATCTCATTTAAAATCTTCCATTTCGTTTTTGGCAACTCTTCTTTGATGTGATAGACTTTACCCAATGTTTCTATGAGGTCTTCTTGTTCATTACTCGCATAATCTCGCATTAAAATAAACTTGTTTGGTTTCCATGAGTAGTCACTTGCTACTTTGGCTTCTGCTCTTTGGTAGAGCGTTTTATTGCCTTTAAAGAACAAATCATAATCGCTCCCTTCACTATTAAAATTCCCCCAAGTTAATGACATCCTATCCACATCTTCTTGAGAAATGTGAGGCAGTTTGGACATGATAGAAATGTAATCTGTTTTTCGATTGTAAGTAATTATACCTTCTACAGTTTGCGCCTCTAAATTAAATGCGAGTATAGAAATCAAAAAGCAATAAAAAATATTTTTCATTTGCATGGAATGAATTTTTTGAAGAATTGTTCAAGTATTTACCACCAACCCTTTTTGTGCGCCGAGCTTTTAACGCCTCTTATATTATAGGTAAAACTTAACATATAATAACGACCTATGGCCTCATTTTGTGTTTGAAAACTATCCATGGAAGAGAAGCCTAGATTTTCATTAAAACTATCGTATAGAGACATTCTTATTTCACCCCTCTTTCCTTTTAAGACTTGTTTGTAGACAGACAAATCTAAAACAGGTATGTCTCTATCCACATTAAAACGATCATTGCTAAAACGTTTATAATCTAGGTTTGCATTTAGAAATATTCCTAAAAATGTTTTTGCTGTTACTTCGACTGCATAAGTTTGATTTAAGATTTTTTGATTTTGACTGGTATTAATATCGTATTCTGTATCCATGAATGAATACCTTGCGGTCAAATAGACTCCAATGTTTTCGCTTGGAGTGATGTTAAACCTTACATAAGGGCGGTAAGTCCAGGTGGTGGTATTGTTCTCGACTTCATTGACCAAAGACGGTCTGATGTTTTGATCACCACTTATTCTTATCCTTGTTGTAATTTTGTTTTTAATGATTGGAAAATTAATCCCTGCATTAAACCTAAGCGTTCTACCTCCATCCACATTTATTGGCTGAGCATTTGTTACTAAAAATTCATCTACCTCTTCACTTGTCGAAAATTGGTTATCATAAATGTTTAAGCCCCCTCCTAAAGACAACCTTACTCCGCTGAGTGGATAAGACTTATTAAAAAACAAACTAAAGTCATTGGATATCTCTGGAGTAAGACTTGGATTACCTTCAATGATGTATTGGGGATTTAGATTATTGACAATCGGTTGAAGATCCTGAATGCTAGGTTCGTTAGCATTTCTGCTAAAATTTAAATTAAAATAAGCATTACTCATCGGCTTAAAGTTTAAAGAAAAATGAGGAATCCAATTGATGAATTCCTTTTCAACTGTTCCATTGATCTGACTAGCTCCAAGACCACTGTACAATCCATCCAGATCAAAATGCTGATAAGCCAATCCGACACTTACATTCATTCCATTATAAGAATACCTTAAAGCAGAACCAAATCTATTTAGGATGATGGAGTTTTCGTAAACTCTGCTGAGGTCTTCATTTAAAAACAACTCATTCTGAAGATCATCATTCACTTCTCTATTACCATTTTCTTTTCTATTGCTGTAATTATAAAAACTTTGAATAAATAGTCTTTTAGAAAGAGGTTCTACATAAAGTCCATTGGCTTTAAATTGGGTTTTGTCTCTTAGGTTATTATTCAATTGATTGATTAAAGCAGTACTGTCCACTAGGGCTCCTTTCGACAAAAAAGTAGTTTTAGAATTTTGGGTCCAATCGTCTTCTAATTCTGTGTATAGAACCGAAGCATTCAATCCCATTTTTCTACCTTCTTTTTTAAATTTTTTCCTTAGCAAAATTAAAGCGTTAGCTAGGTAGCCTTCGGTATCTATGTCATTAGCTGTATTGGCTACACTTGTTAATAGTCCGTCTTTTTTTAGCCTAGTATTTTCTTTGGTCGTTTTATTTTCATTCACTTGAGCACCATTAAATGAAAAACGAACAGTGTGCAATGAATCTATTTCCTTGTTAAATTCTAATTCTGCTCGATGCGCTTTAGACAAGTTATCTCTTTGATTGCTAGCTTGTTCATTGGAGACAAAGCCTTCATAAAACCTTTCTCTTTCTGATAGTCCATTTTGATCTAAGCCTGCTTGATTATAATAATAGACGGCACTTAGTTTATTCTTAGTATCATCAAAGTTAAAATTCAAGCCGCCATTATAATTTTCAGGAAATCCACCATTTGGGTTATCGTTAAAAAAGACACTTCTTATATCAGATTCTAATCCTCCCCCTCCTCCGAGCCTCATGGTTCTATAAAAAGAGCCACCCCCAAAACCATAGTCCGTCGAATTGTCAAAATTAAAAGATTGTGAGCCCATGAAGTCTTGGTAATCGTCCCAAGAAAGGCCATTTCTTCCTGTGTTATTCCCAACTCCAACCATGCTGAATTGAATGGTCTTATTAAATTTATTAAAATTCCCTTTGAGTTCTTTTCGATCTTTGTCACCAATTCCTGCGATGACTTTTCCAAAGGCTCCTTTTTTAAATTCTTCTTTCAATTCAAGATTCATCGTTTTGTCTTGAGACTCTGTGGTTGCTCCAGTGATTTCTTCTTGTTCGGATTTGGTATCAAAGACTTGCACTTTACCAATGCCTTCTGCAGGTAAATTTTTGGTAGCTGCTTTTGGGTCTGAACCAAAAAATGACTTGCCATCTACTGTGACCTTATTAACATTTTTACCATCAGCTAAAATGCTCCCGTCGGCTTCTACTTCTATCCCTGGTAATCTTTTTAAAAGATCTTCTACCGTAGATCCTTCTGGCACTTGAAAAGTACTGGCATCATACTCAATGGTATCTCCTCTCATTTTTATCGGAGCCTTTGCTGCTTTAATGACTACTGTCATTAATTCTTCTGCCAGTTCATTCATTTTAATCTGGCCTAAATCTAAATTCTCTCCATCTAAGGAAGTCGCGTCTATGGTGGTAGGTATGTAGCCTATGTATGTGGTCTTGACCAGGTATTCCCCAGGACTGATGTTCTTAAATAAAAATGATCCATCCAATTCTGTTCTTGAAAATTCAAGCATGGTTGAATCTTGTTTTTCAAGCAGCAATATGGTTGCATAGATAAGCGGGTCATTTAAAGTGTCAGTTACGCTTCCTTTTATATTAAAATTATTTGATTGAGAAAACACCAATGCAGACAAGCAACAAAGTAGAAAAGTTAGTGTAGTAGTTCTGCTCATATAATTGTTTTTGTGTAAGGGCTTGCCTAGCTTATTCTATTAGGCTAATGATCCCATAATTCGTTTTATCTAAAAGGATACACTTTGCAATTCTTATGAGATGCTATTTTTTAATAAAATGGTGTGTTGTAAATTGCTTATTTGTTTATTTGGTTAGCTGTTTATCCGTCTGAATTAAACTTGAATACATCATTGTGTGATTTCTGAGCCCCAAACGATTGTTGTGATTTTCCATTGACCATTAGCTTTATGTAAGGTGAGCACTTTGTAATGTTGACCTCCGCTAAGTTCAGCGAGACGGAGCTTAACCAAGGCAAGTGTGCCGTAAATTTCAATGCCCAATATCTCTTCTTTATAACTCGTATCCGAGTCATCTGAATCCAATTCAAAAACATAATCTGTATATTCTCCATCTCGGTTGACGAATCTATAAGCTCCCTTTTCGTGCATTGACAGCTTCTTATGCTCAATACTTCCAGTATGATCCCCAATAAAAAAATTCTCTGTTGCTGAGATGATGGCTTGACGATCAGAAAAATCTACTTCTTGAGCCTTTAAAGAAGGGCTTAATAAGACAAGAATAAATATTGGAAGAAATAATTTAGTTGAAATTTTCATCGCTCTATGTTTAAAATTAGTTATTGGTTTATTTAATTAAAATATTTTTACCTTAAAAGAGTAAAGGGAATATAGCTTTAAAATACAAAGAGAAAGAATCAGCTTGCTTGATTAACAAGCTATTCACATTTGGAAATAAGAATAATAGCTTTTAGAACTTCCTTAGAATGCTTTTGAACTTTGAATACCGCTATTACAATCTTATTTGTTTAAATACTTTCACATATTCATTAACAAATCCATTAACACTTTGTACTCCAATTATTTTTATTCATCTTTGAACAAACTAAAACTAAAACAAAAATGTTTATCAAAACTTTTGGCAGCGCCATCCAAGGCGTAGATGCCCGTACAATTACCATAGAAGTAAATACTGGAGGAACCGTTGCATTAGGCAAACAATTTTACCACATGGTGGGACTCCCTGACAGTGCCGTTAGGGAAGGATTCCAAAGAATAGAAGCTGCAATCAAGAACATTGGCTTTAGAGTTCCTAGGGTAAAAACGGTAGTTAATCTAGCGCCTGCAGACATAAAAAAAGAAGGTTCTGCCTACGACCTGCCGATTGCATTAGGTTACTTAACCGCTACAAAACAAATAGATGCTCAAAACATAGAAGGCTATGCTATGATGGGAGAGTTGTCTTTAGACGGTAGCTTAAGACCTATTAAGGGAGCACTACCAATTGCCATCCAAGCAAGGAAAGAAGGATTCAAAAACTTTATCATTCCAAAAGAAAATGCAAGAGAAGCTGCGATTGTAAATGACCTAAATGTGTTTGGAGTTAATAACTTATCTGAAGCAGTAGAGTTGATTAAAGGAAATTCAAAACTTGCTCCAACCTTTGTTGAAACCAGAGATGAATTTTTTCACAATCAAAGAAACTCAGACTTGGACTTTGCTGATGTCAAAGGACAAAACAACATAAAGCGTGCTTTAGAAATTGCAGCGGCCGGTGGGCATAATGTAATTTTAATTGGTCCTCCTGGCGCTGGCAAAACAATGCTTGCAAGACGGCTTCCTACAATTCTTCCTGCCTTAAACTTGAAGGAGGCGCTTGAAACAACTAAGATACATTCGGTAGCAGGGAAACTGCCTGTAAAATCATCTTTGATTGCTCATCGCCCTTTTAGAGCACCGCATCATACCATAAGCGATGTCGCTTTAGTTGGAGGTGGTTCAAATCCATTACCCGGAGAAATCTCTCTTTCTCATAATGGCGTTTTGTTTTTAGACGAGCTACCAGAATACAAGCGCTCTGTTTTAGAAGTTTTGAGACAGCCCTTGGAAGAAAGAAAAGTAACCATCTCAAGAGCTAAAATAAGCGTTGACTATCCAGCTGGCTTTATGCTTGTAGCTTCAATGAATCCATGCCCTTGCGGATTTTATAATCATCCAAAAAAAGAATGCCTGTGTAGTCCACAACAGGTAAAAAGATACTTGAGTAAAATATCTGGACCTCTACTTGATCGCATAGATCTACATGTAGAAGTAACTCCGGTTTCATATGATGAGTTAACTAATTTCGAAACAGCGAGTGAAAGTAGTCTTGAAATTGCAGAAAGGGTAGACGCTGCAAGAAAAAGACAGGTCGCTCGTTTTGAAAATAATGATGACATAAACTGTAATGCACAAATGGCAAGTAGACTGGTCAAAGAATTATGTCCAATAGACCATGCGGGATCGGTTTTGTTAAAAACTGCTATGGAAAAATTAAAACTTTCTGCTCGGGCTTACGATCGAATCTTAAAAGTGTCCAAAACCATTGCCGATCTGGCGGCAAGTGATGATATAAAAATGGAGCATTTGGCGGAAGCCATACAATTCAGAAGTTTGGATAGAGAAAATTGGGCTGGTTAAAACGCTTAAAATATTATCTTTATCCCATAATTAGATAAAGATGAAACATATTTTTGCCGTATTATTTTCAATATTCTTATGCAACTTAGTCGCTCAAGGTCCTCCAGTCAGACTTAAGACTAGTGACATTAAGACTTTTACAGATGGTAGTCAATACATTGACCCAACACCATTTTTAGAAACCATCAAAGCTTCAGAAATGAAAGCACTTTTGGATGTCTTAGCCTCAGATGAATTTGAGGGTCGGGAGACAGGAACAGTTGGTAATAAAAAAGCTGCTCAATTTATTGCAGAACAATTCAGGAATTTTGGACTTCCACAGATTGGCGACAGCTATTCTTATTTTCAAAAAGTAAGCTTTACCAGAGCTGGTTGGAATAAGATTAATTTTGTAGCCAATGAAAAAAGGTATAAAAACCTCTACGATTATTTTGCCTTTCCTTCAACCAATGCAGCCAATCCTTCCCTAGATGCCAAAGAAATCACCTTTTTAGGTTATGGAATTGATGATCAAAATTATAGTGATTATAAGGGAGTAAACGTCAGTGGAAAAGTACTCATGATTTATTCAGGAGAACCTAAAAACCCAAAGGGAGAATATTTGGTAAGTAAAAGTAAGGTTCCTTCAGAATGGGGCACAGACTTTAGAAAAAAAGTAGCCATCGCACATCAAAAAGGTGCTAAAGCTGTCATACTAATTGATGCAGATCTCCGGAAGAAAATTGACAAAAACAGAAACGCCTTAATTCGATCTGGCCTTCAAATGGGTGAAGGTGAAATGCCAAAAGGAAAATTTGCAAATAATTTATTTGTATCCCCTAAAGTAGCTAAAGACATTATTGGCAAGAAATTTAAAAAAGTGGTCAAGTCTAGAAAAAAAATAGAGAAGAAAGGAGTTTCTAAAGCTGTAAAACTTCCTGCCGATATAAACATCGTCATGGATAAAAATGAAGGTGGCTTAAAAGGAGACAATGTATTAGGATACATAGAAGGAACTGACCCAAAGTTAAAAGATGAACTAGTCATCATAACTGCACACTATGATCACTTAGGCATTAGAGGCAACGACATCTATAATGGAGCGGATGATAATGGCTCTGGCACAAGTACAGTGATAGAAGTTGCTCAAGCACTTACTGAAGCAAAAAAAGCAGGCAAGGGCCCAAGAAGAAGTGTTTTGGTAATGTTGGTTACTGGAGAAGAAAAGGGATTGCTTGGTTCAAAGTTTTACACAGAGTTTCCAATTTTTCCTTTAAGCAAAACAGTAGCTAATATTAACGTTGACATGGTAGGTCGTATCGACAAAAAATACAAGGACAATGGAAACTATGTTTATGTAATCGGAGCAGACAGATTAAGTACAGAGCTGCATACAATCAATGAAACGGTTAATGCAAATTATACTAATTTGATTTTGGATTACAAATACAATGAAAAGAGTGATCCAAATCGGTATTACTACAGATCAGATCATTACAACTTTGCTGAAAAAGGAATCCCAGCGATTTTCTATTTTAATGGGACGCATGATGATTACCACATGACAACAGATACAGCTGAAAAAATCGATTTCGAAAAGATGGAGAATATTGGAAAACTAGTATTCTTGACTGCTTGGGAATTGGCAAATAGAGATAAAAGAATTGAGGTAGATGTGCTTGATTAAGAAATAGCCAAAAAGGCGAGTGAAAGATGGACCAGTTTACCCCCCAGTTACTGGTCCAACTCACTCTAAAGTCCCGAAAGACTTTTTTCTTAATTTCGTTTTATTTAAAAGCTCCTTTGAGCTCTTGTCCACTAATTATCTATTTTTATAGCGGCTTAGTGTAACGAGTACTGTTAATGCAAGTTTGATGCCATATGATTTCTTTGTAATATGAGCAATCATTAGGCTTAACATACCGTTTACGACAATATTTCATCCATAAACAAGCATGCATTATGCCATTTTGACACTTATAAAGTCACTGGTATATTAATTGATTAAAGAGTCATAAAAACAATACTATGCAAAAAGGAACTATATCAGTTCAAACGGAAAACATTTTTCCCATTATTAAACAATTTCTTTATTCTGATCAGGAAATATTCTTGAGAGAATTGGTTTCGAACGCAGTTGATGCGACTTCAAAGCTCAAAACTCTGTCTCGGAAAGGGGAATTTAAAGGCGAGTTGGGGGATACAAAAATCCAACTTCTGCTAGACAAAGATAATAAAAAATTGACTATTCGGGATAGAGGCATTGGCATGAGTGAGGAAGAAGTTCAAAAATACCTAAACCAAGTCGCCTTTTCTTCAGCCCAAGAATTTTTAGAAAAATATAAAAATGATAGCTCCATTATTGGACATTTTGGGCTAGGCTTTTATTCAGCTTTTATGGTTGCTGAAAAAATAGAAGTTTGCACCCAATCTCATAGAGAAGATGAAGACAGTGTGAAGTGGAGCTGCAATGGAGATACTGAATACACCATCGAAAAAATCGACAAAAAAGAAAGAGGAACAGACATCATTTTACACATCGCTGAAGACTCAACAGAGTTTCTAGAAGAAAGTAGAATCAGTGAACTCTTAAATAAATACTGTAAGTTTTTACCTGTTGAAATTCAATTCGGAACAAAAACAGAAAAAGTTTACGAAAACGAAGAAGATAAAGAAGGAAAAGATGTTGAAAAAGAAAACATCATCAATAATCCGAATCCACTTTGGAAAAAGTCTGCTTCAGAATTAGAAGACGAAGACTACCAAGCTTTCTATAGAGAATTGCATCCATTTGCTCAAGCGCCTATGTTTTGGATCCACCTCAGCATAGATTACCCATTTAACTTGACAGGTGTGCTTTACTTTCCTAAAGTTGGAAATGGCATTGAGGTCCAAAAAAATAAAATCCAGCTTTATAGTAATCAAGTATATGTTACGGATGAGGTAAAAGAAATTGTGCCAGAATTTTTGACTTTGCTACATGGTGTCATCGATTCACCAGATATCCCTTTAAACGTATCTAGGTCTTATCTTCAAAGCGATAAAAACGTAAAGAAGATTACTGGATACATCACGAAAAAGGTGGCTGACAAATTAGCTGAATTGCACAAGAAAGAATTAGAAACCTATAAAGAAAAGTGGCCCGATTTGAGCGTATTTGTAAAATACGGAATGGTGTCAGATGAAAAATTTTATGAAAAAGCAGTAAAGTTTGCTTTAGTCCAAGATACGGAAGGCAATTACTTTAACTTGGATGAATACAGAGAAAAGATCAAAGCGCTTCAAACTGACAAACACGATAAGCAGATATTTTTGTATACCAATAATCCAGAAGAGCATTCTGTTTATGTCAAAGCTGCTAAAGACAGGGGTTATAATGTTTTAGTAATGGATAATGTCATCGACAATCATTTCATTCAGCACCTTGAGCACAAATTAGATCATACCACTTTTGTGAGGGTCGATTCTGACATCGTCAGCAACTTGGTTCAAAAAGATGAAGAAGCAGAGTCTGTTTTAGATGAAGCGACCATTGAAAAAGTAAAAGGCATTTTTGCAACGAAGCTTGGAGAAAAGAGCAACTTCATGCAAATCAAGCCTTTGTCACCAGAAGATCAGCCGGTCATTATTACCAAGCCTGAGTTCATGAGAAGGATGAAGGAGATGCAGGCCCTACAAGGAATGGATCTTTCAATGATGCCTGAGACTTACAACATCGTTGTTAATTCTAATCATCCTCTAATCGGGGATAAATTAATGAAGATGAAAAAGAAAGAAAAAAAGGAAGACTTTGCCTACTACCTTGTGCAACTTGCCATGCTTAATCAAGGAATGTTGAAAGGAGAAGAGCTGACTGCTTTTATTGATAGAAGTCTGGCTTTTGTGAAGTAAAAAAAGGAAGCATGGAAATAAAAAAGCATCAATGGGTTTCATTGATGCTTTCTTTTTATGGGAGTTCTTGCTTAGGCAAGATCTTTCTTAGACTTTAAAACTATTTTTTCATCAGGATTTCAATTTGTGCTTCCATCTTGGCTAGCCTTGCTTTGAGTGCTTCGTTTTCTTGATGAAGCTCTTGGATACCCTTAGTGAGTACTG
>CALDYJ010000039.1 GCA_937941095.1 uncultured Saprospiraceae bacterium
GTTGGGAAGCTTGACTTTAATAAATGCCATTCCACCTCGGTACGATTCATATAAAGACTTTGACATCGATTCAATTTGTATTAGAAAAAAGGCGCAATACCGCACCTCTTAAAGTAGAAAAGAGGCAATTAATTGAAATTCAACTAATTACCTCTTTAATTTGTAGACCCATAAGGACTCGAACCTTAAATACTTGCACCAAAAACAAGTGTGTTACCATTACACCATGGGTCTAGAAACGAAGCGCAAATTTATAATAAATTTATCTTTCTGTAAAGTCTTTGAGCACTTTATTTATAATGTCTTTTCACCGTTAAAACCTAAAAATGGTTAAAATGGTTGCGATAAAAGGATTATATTATGTTTTTTATAGCTAATAATTAAAATTACCCAATGAGACTAGCAATTTTACTAACATTCTTCATATCTACAGTTTTTAGCTTATCTGCGCAGATTAGTCCAAATGAAAGACTAAAAACAAGTAAAAAAATCCAACACCTCGAAATTAATGAACGCCAACTTACCAAAGACGGCTTTCTATTGAGTTATTTCAAGGAACTAGGCTTGACGGCGCCAGATGACCTTCAAGAAGTAAAGACCATTAATGATTTAGCCGGATGGCAAAGAATTAAATATGGTCAAAAGTACCAGGGCCTAAATGTTTTAGGAAGTAAATACACCTTGCATCAAAAAGAAGGAACAATCAAAAGAGCAACTGGAGTGCTCTTGCCTTACATTGATGTATCCACAGATGCACAATTAAGTGCAGCCAAGGCCGAAGACATTGCCATTAAATTTTGTGACAATTACATCTTTGAGCATGCTGAAATCTTAGATAATGATAATTGGGAAGTTTCTATACCTGAGCTAGTCATCATGGATCAAAAATATCCAAACCTTTCTGGTGTTTATAAATTAGCTTACAAAGTAGTTGTATCAGAAGAAACAGCTTTTAATCAACCCTTCAAAGAAGCAATTTACATCAATGCTAATGATGGTTCTATCCTAACGCATCTACCTTTGATAGCACATACAAATGTCGAAGGACTAGCTAAAACGAAGCTATACGGTGAGCAAGTGATCACTGTAGATTCTGTTTCACCAACCTTATTTACTTTAAATGATTACACAAGAGGATATGGAGTAATTACTAAAAATGGATCCGGACAAGATTTTACAGATGAAGATAATTATTGGGATAACTTTAATGACCAAAAAGAAGAAGTTGGAACAGATGCTCACTATTGTGGGGCAGCTTATTATGACTTCATGAAAGATAACTTTAATTGGATTGGTGTAGATGGAGATAGCATGGCCGTAGTATCTTGGGTTTTTGGTGGCGAAAGAAACTATGTTAATGCTTATTGGAATGGACAGCGAGCAGTTTTCGGTTCTGGCGATTGTGATCAATACCACCCGCTTACTACATTGACAGTAGTTGCGCACGAATTTGCTCATGGCTTTACAGGAAACACTTCTGAATTGATCTATAGAAATGAATCAGGCGCTTTAAACGAATCAATAAGTGACATTTTCGGAAAAGCAGTTGAATATGAATACGACTATGACAATTTTTCTTGGTTGATCGGAGATAAATTTTTAATCAACCCTGAAGAAGATCAACCTTTTAGATCAATGTCAGATCCGAACTTTAGGAATGATCCAAAATATTACGGAGGAGAAGATTGGTATGTTGGCGCAGGAGATGCCGGTGGCGTGCACTCAAATAGTGGAGTATTTAATTATTGGTTTTATTTATTAGTAGAAGGAGTTTCTGATACCACAGAAACAGATTATATTTTTGATGTAGAAGCGATTGGAATGGATAAGGCGATTCAGATAGTCTTTAGTTTAAACACAGGTTACTTAACTGAAGGTTCAGGTTATTTAAATTGCATGTACAACAGCTTATTAGTTTGTGATGATTTATTTGGACCTAATTCATCAGAAAAAGCATCCGTGATAGAAGCTTGGAAAGCAGTCGGAATTGAAATTCAAGCTGCTGATCAAGACCTCAACATTTCAATGATTGACGATGATTTTTATATGTGTAAAGGAGACAACTCCCTATATGTAGAAATTGATATTGACAATGCAGGGATAGAACCATATGTCGCTGGAACAGTAATCGAAGTATTCTATACTCTTGATGAAATGGAAAAAGCAAGAGAGCAAATTACATTAACAGAAGATTTACTTCCTGGTGATAGCATCCATTATCAATTTATGCATGTTGAAGAACTGCCTGATGAAGAAAGAGGTTATAATTTAGTCGTTACCATCCAAAATGATGAATACAATGCGCTAAATAATTCATTTGAAGCAGATGTTGATAAGATTGGAGTGGAAGGGCTTGATTTAGAACTCTCTATATTAACCATCGAAAAAAGATTTCCTTGTGATCCAGATGCAGCCATTCGATTAAGAACGGTAATAAGAAACAGAGGTTGTGTTCCTTTACCTGAAGGAATCATTCCTGGAGTGCTGACCATAAATGGAGAAGAAATGCAAATTGAATTAGATCTAGGTTTTGATCTTAATGTCAATTCATCTGCAGGATTAATTGATCAATTAGAATTGGAGCAAGAATTGACAGAAATCACTTCTGCTAGCTTAAGACTTTTTCTTGCAGGAGACCCAAATGCAGACAATGATTATATCGAAGAAGGTAATGTGATTGCATTTGCATCCATTAAAGACGGATACCTCCAAGAATTTAATACGGACTATGATCCTTTTACTGATCTCCAAGTTAAAGTAGATCCAGATCCATTTTCTATTGCCCAATTAGTTCCATTCAACGGTGAGCCTATGATTGGTTTCAGTGGAGAAGATACTAATCCATTCAACATTGAGGAATGTACAAATGAAGAAACTTTCATTAGAGAGAACTATC
Organism: uncultured Saprospiraceae bacterium; assembly: GCA_937941095.1. Lineage (GTDB taxonomy): Bacteria > Bacteroidota > Bacteroidia > Chitinophagales > Saprospiraceae > JALZVN01. Next base: position 2,897 of record CALDYJ010000039.1, read on the forward strand.
AAATTACGGAGATGGAATTTTGTGTTGATGCAATAGGAATGTTGGAACCCGTACTGGCTTTTGATCTTGTTCAATTTCACGCAGATGCAATCGAGGATTCTGTTTTGCCTGCTGAATATGGAGCGATGGTGAAAATGTTTATTAACGACTTGGAGTTACCAGTTATCTTTGGACAAACCGAAGGAGAAATCGTTCATCATGAATTTAACCTCCCTATTGATTATCAAGACTTGATTAGAATCGAGGTCTTAACCCTAACGGGAAATGATGGGGCCTTTATAGGAGATGACTTTTCAGTGTATGATTTTGTCTTAATGGATAACTTAACCTTGTTTGACAATGTCGTTTCAACAAGTGATTTTATACCGAATAACTTTAAAGTATTTCCAAATCCTGGCTCAAGTGTTTTTACTTTCAAAAATACTGTTCAAGATTTGGATTTTGACGTGACTATTTTTGACAGTCTCGGTAAAACTTTGGCACAAATAAAAGGCCAAAATGGAGCGAGTACTTGGGATGCTTCCAATCTTGATTCAGGCATATATTTTTATACGATTGAAGAAGAAAATGGAGCCTTGAAAAACGGTAAACTCGTTTTACAAAAATAATAGAAGTGCGTGTTATACTTTTATTAGTATAGCACGCACCTTTAATGCATATTTTCATTGTCTAGGACATATAAATCTCTGTAACTTCTTCCATAGCCATTATAATCCAATCCATAACCAACCACAAAGTCGTTTGGTATTTCAAAACCAACATAGTCTATATTGATGTCAAAAAGATAAGCTGCAGGTTTGTACAATAAGCTTACCACAGTAATTGACGCAGGGTTTAATTTAGAAAGCGCCTGATGAAGATGATTTATGGTGTTTCCTTTGTCAACAATGTCTTCAACGATAATAAGATCTCTTCCTTCTATATTCGGTAAGGTATTGATGGACTCTTTGATCTCACCCGAAGACTCCAATCCTTCATAAGATTTTACCTTTAAAAACTCAATCTCAACATCCATGTTTAAAGCTCTAACTAGATCGCTGCAGAAAATAAACGATCCATTTAAGACGGTGATAAAAAGTGGTTTTTTTCCAGTAAAATCTGCATCTATTTTTTGAGCAAGCCTTATAATTCGATGCTTAATTTTTTCTTCACTCAAGTACTTGCGAAATTCAAGATCCTCTATGATTATATTTCCTTTTTTTACGATTTCCATTTTCTATCTTAGTTAAAACATTCAAACAAGTCAGGGACAAAAATCACCACTTACAATCCGTATTTATCAATCAAGAAAACCAAGCTCGCCATTGAAGCGGCACCCATTTCCAACTCTCTTTTATTGACCGCATCGATATTGTCTATGCCAGTATGGTGGTAGTCAAAATACCTTTGAGAGTCAGGTCTAAAACCAAATAGCATACCCATCTGGCCTTTTAATGGAGAAATGTCAGCACCTGATCCACCTTTTGTAAAACTAAGACCATAAGGTTCCAATAGCGGAAGCCACTCTGTTACTTTTTTATACCTTTCGGTAAATATTTTTGCATCGCCATCAGCAGAAAAACCTCTTGGAGTAAAACCTCCAGCATCAGATTCGATGGCTGCAAGATGGTATTCATTGTTTTGGTTTGAAACTTTAGCATATTCTAATCCTCCTCCTAAACCATTTTCTTCATTCATAAACAAAACACAACGAATGGTCCTTTTTGGTTTGTAGTTTAGCTTATTGAGAATGTTCAATACTTCCATGGCATGTACGCAGCCTGCACCATCATCATGAGCCCCACCTCCAACATCCCAACTGTCCAAATGGCCACCGACTAATATAATTTCATCAGGATAGGTGCTGCCTTTTATTTCTCCAATCACATTATGTGAAAGGGCATCTTCAAATTTTTTGCAATGAGTTTCAAGATAAATCTTTACAGTACCTTTTTTAATTAAGCTTGAAAGCTCAACAGCATCCATTGTACTTATCGCAAGTGCAGGAATTTTAGGAACATCATCTTCATAGACGGTAACTCCAGTGTGTGGGATAGAATCTATTCGAGTAGTCAAAGACCTTACTAAACAGGCAGCAGCTCCAAATTTAGCAGCTCTGGTAGGACCGTATACTCTTTGGTCTACAGCACCACCATAAGCATTAAATGTTCGGATTTGTTTCGGGTCCATTGGTCTGTTAAAAAACACAATCTTGCCTTCAATTTTTTGCCGACCTAATTCTTCTAATTCGTCCAAACTTAAAACCTCAATCACTTCTCCTGTGACACCATTTTCTGGACTCGCTACAGAGTTTCCAAGAGCAAGAGCTCTAAGTTTCATTTGATGATTAGCAGGAGAAATAATTTTAACCACTTCTTTTTTTCCTCTTTCCCAATGCGGAACCATGCACTCCTGCTTTCTTACACTGGAAAGTTTTAATTCTTCGAGTACACTCGCACAGTAATCAACGGCTAATGCGGCTTCATTCGATCCACTAAGCCTTCCACCAATGTTTGTAGTTAAATGATCTAGCCAATCGTAGCAAGATCCGTTAGATAAAGCTTGGTTATAAATTTCTTTGATGAAGAAGGCATCATCAGCATCATCGGTTTGAGCCATGACTGAGCCAAATGAAAATAGTAGGCTAAAAAGCAGTAGAAACATATGGATAGGTGAGTTCATTTAAACATTGTTTTAGGATCAAGATATTAACAAATTGTGACTTAGCTGTTAAAAAATAAGCAATGAAAATTTCGAACAATTGTTTGAAAACAATACATTTCTAATAATCTTAATCTATTTTTGCGCGATTATTTGTTAAATACATCGGTACTGTACCTTTTTCAATAAATCGTACGTCTAAATCATCAATAATGGAAACCCCACTTAATAAAGGCGGTTCAACAGGAAGGCAAGGATTAAAAAACGTTCCTGACGAAGAGATTATCAAGTTGTACTTAGACAGCAGGGCTTCGGCCTATTTTACAGTCTTGTATAGGAGATATGGTGGAAAAGTATTTAGTAAGTGCATTTCTCTTTTAAAGGACGAAGAGTTGGCGAACGATGCCACTCAAGAAATTTTCACAAAAATATTCCTCAACCTTGCCAAATTCAGTGGAAAATCTAAATTTTCTACCTGGGTATATTCTATTACATACAATTTTTGTATTGATTATCTCAGACGTAGAAAAAAAGAGAGAAATATATTTTCAGATGAAGACATAGAAAATTCTGGCGAACCCATAGAAGATATACCAGATGAAGAACTTCTTGAGATGGAAGTAATAAGGCTTAAAAAAGTATTAGAAAACATTCCTACAGGTGATAAAACTGTTCTTTTGATGAAATATCAAGATGACATGTCAATTAAAGAGATTGCAGAAATTCTGAATAAATCAGAAAGTGCAATCAAAATGAAAATTAAGCGTGCAAAGCACAAAGCACAAAAGACGTACAAGGATATTTTTAAAGAGCTTTAACCTGTAAACAAATTAATAATGAGTGAAGAAAGAAATAGTTTTAAACGATTGCAAGACGAGACGGACTTGCCTCCAGGTGGAGAAAAAGAACTAAAGAACACTGTTTCGCTAGTACATTCAATATCTAGAGTAATTGAACTATATTTGCCAGGATTTTTCCAACTTTTGATTTCCATGTCAGGAGGAGGAAAAGAAAAAGAAAAGTATAGTGCTCCTCACGATACAGGAGAAAAGAGAAGGGATAGTGAAAACTCTCCTTCAGAACCACCATTATAACCCAACATATCTTATTGATTAAGAAACGGAACCATTTGAACAAAATGAAAAATAAATGTATTTAGAAAATTTGGGTTTAGATATTCTAAAGGGCCTAGGAGCTGATGTGGTTGAGGTAACCCCTAAAATCATTAAAGCACTTATTGTCTTTATCATAGGCTACATTGTTGCTAAATTAATTGCAAGAGCAGTAAAAATTATTTTACAAAAGTCTGGCATTGATAAGCTAAAAGAAAAACTTGAAGAAATTGAATTTGTAAGTAAGTCTAACATACAAATTGTACCTAGTACAGCACTATCAAAAGTTGTTTACTACATCATATTGTTAGGTATTATCTTAATATCAGCAGATATACTTGCCATTCAAGAAATTACGGACTTAATCAAAGATTTAATCAGACTACTCCCAAGTCTCTTGGTTGCAGTTATCATACTGATAGTCGGATTATTAATTGGAGAAAGCATTAGAAAATTAGTGTTAACAACTTGTCAATCTTTAGGGATACCGGCAGCGAAAATCATAGCTTCATTCGTTTTCTTTTTTGTAGTTATAAATGCATTAATGATCGCTTTAAAGAAAGCGACTATCCCAACTAAATTTTTGACTGATAATTTAACCATTATCTTCGCAGGCATCATTGGTGCTTTTGCTTTAGGTTATGGAATTGCTTCTAAAAGCATCATGTCAAGTTTTCTTTCTTCTTACTATTCAAAAGGAAAAATTAACCTTGGGGACAAAATTTCCATAGAAGATATCACCGGAGAAGTTATAGCAATGGATAGCACCACTGTGACACTTGTTTCGGATTCAAAGCGGACCATAATCCCATTGAGTAAACTTACCAGAGAAAACATAACAATTCACGATAAGTGATTTATAAACAGGAAACATATTTTTAAAATAAATTCAATTACTAATTACGAACTAAAAAAAGTGACATGCTTAGAAAATTATTTTTACTATCATTAGTATTCTCTGTTTTGTCTTTTGGACTACATGCCCAAACAGTAGACGAACTTAAAGCACAAAAAGCAGAAAAACAAGCAGCTTTAGATGCCTTACAAGGAGAAGTAGATGCTTTACAAACACAAATCGAAACTTTCCCAGGTTGGAAATTCGGTGCCCTAGGAACACTAGGATTTAACTTTAACAAATACACAGATTGGTACGGAGCAGCTAACCCTTACTCTGGAGGATTAGATTTTGGTTTAGCAGCAACAGCTTTTGCTAACAATGACCAACCTAAATACTTCTGGAGAAATGGAGCTACTTTAAATTTCCAAAAAGCTAGAACAGTTGTTGATCATACAACAAATGAGATTGTTCCTCCTAATGGATTAGAAGATGTACCTACTATTGCAGATAACATCGGAATCAATTCAGCTTACGGTTATAAGCTAAATGAAAAGTGGGCTATTTCTGCTTTAGGTGATTACAAAACAACTTTGTCTAACATCAACGATCCAGGTACTTTGGATTTAGGTGTAGGTCTTAACTGGACACCAATGCCAGACCTTACCGTTTACTTCCACCCATTAAACTATAACTTTGTATTCTCTAATAATGAGTTACAAGCTTATGAGTCTTCTTTAGGTTGTAAGATTTTAGCACAATATGCTAAGTCTTTACCTATGGGTATCGCTTGGAGTTCAAACCTTTCTGCTTTTGTTTCTTACTCTGATCCTTCTAACTTCTCTAACTGGGAGTGGATCAATGGATTCGGATTCAACGTATGGAAAGGAATTGGTGTAGGATTTACTGTTGGTCTAAGAGGAGATATGCAACAATCTTATAACAACTTCATCACTAATACAGGAACCACAGATGCTAATGGTGTTTTTACTCCATCATTTAGTGTGAAAGACGGAGATTCTAATTTCTTAGACATTGACAAAGTTGGAGATGAGTCTGGTTTCGAAAATAAAGTACAAAGTTACATCCTTTTAGGATTGACTTACGCGCTATAAAATTTAAAACAAAACGAACAAACCAAAAATCAACGCTTGAGGGCTCTTCAGAAATGGAGAGCCCTTTTTTTGTGAGGCTGCCTGTGTATCATACTGATTAATAAGCTCAAACAGTATTGTTAGATGTTGGTTTCAGCAAATAAAGTTTAAAGAAAACCGAGTATATATTTATGATGATGTATTTCAAGAAGACGAACCTTTAAGTCTTTGTTTAGATGATTTTTTAAATACAGTCGTAAATAATATTTAAGAAGAGAAGTTTTCTGGTGTGGCTAAAGTTGATTAACTAAAAAGCCTTTGCAATTTGCAAGGGCTTTTCAATTAATCATTTCACCCTAAGCTTACTAAACTTTCAAAGTTTAGTAAGCTTATTCAATTTACCGTAGAGCTTTCCTATCTTTGCTCATCAAAAAATCTAATATACAATGGGCAGCACTTCCAATAATTTTGAAGCATTAAAAAACACCATCACTCAAGCATGGGACAATAGAGATTTATTAAAAGAAGCTGAGACACAACACGCCATAAGAGCCCTCATTGAGCATCTAGATAAAGGCAGGCTTAGAGTAGCTGAACCGACAAGCGATGGCTGGCAAGTAAACGATTGGGTTAAAAAAGGCGTCGTCATGTACTTCCCAATCCAAAAGATGAAAACAATGGAAGTAGGCATCTTCGAATACCACGATAAAATCCCCTTGAAAAAAGATTACGAAGCTCAAGGAGTGAGAGTAGTACCACATGCCATCGCTAGACATGGGGCTTACCTCGAAAAAGGAGTCATCATGATGCCTTCTTATGTAAACATCGGAGCTTGGGTTGGAGGAGGAACCATGGTCGACACCTGGGCTACCGTCGGTTCATGTGCACAAATAGGGAGAAATGTCCATCTGAGTGGAGGCGTAGGCATAGGAGGCGTTTTAGAGCCTCTACAAGCGACCCCAACCATCATAGAAGATAATTGCTTCATAGGCTCAAGATGCATCGTCGTCGAAGGCGTACAGGTAGGTAAAGAAGCTGTGCTTGGCGCAAATGTCGTCCTTACAAAATCAACAAGGATCATCGATGTCTCAGGAGCCGAACCCATCACTCATAGAGGTATGGTGCCTCCAAGATCAGTGGTCATTCCTGGTTCATACACAAAAGAATTTCCAGCAGGCAATTATCAAGTTTCCTGTGCGTTGATTATTGGCAAACGAAAAGAATCAACAGACAAAAAAGTTTCTTTAAATGAAGCTTTGAGAGAATATGATGTAGCGGTTTAAAACCATTTGCCGAAAGGTAAATAGGCAAGGAATCAAACTAAAATAACGGCTTTATAAATTATTAGCTTAACTATTTAATACGGCAATATGTATAAATTTCTTTTGGCAATGATAGCCGCTTGTTTAATGTTCAGCTGTGGTGCTGGAAAAATAGTCCAAGCTCCTGACTTCGAACAAGAGCTTCTAGACACCTTGGTCATCACGGCCGATAAGCCAAACCGACTAAAAGAAAAAGAGGAATTTAAACTGCCAAATTACAATGAATCTTATACCCGAAAAGTAGACTTGATTCATACCAATTTAAACCTAGAATTTGATTGGGAAAAACAACACGTTGAAGGACGAGCATCCTTAACTTTTTCTCCTTTTTTTTATGACATCAATGAAGTGACCTTGGATGCAAAAGGTTTTGACATTCACAAAATAGATTTGGGACCTCGAGAGTTGGTGTATGAATACGATGGCGAAAAACTGAGCATTCAATTAGGCAATACCTACAGCAAAGGAGAAGAGTTTACCATCGGCATAGACTACACGGCAAAACCAGCAGAATCTTCTGGAGGTGGCAGCGCGGCTATCATGTCCGACCAAGGCTTGTTTTTTATAAATGCTGATGGCAAAGATCCAGAAAAACCAATGCAGATTTGGACACAAGGAGAGACTGAGTGGAACTCAAGATGGTTTCCTACAGTAGATAAACCGAATGAAAGATGTACACAAGAAATGTACCTCACCGTGGAAGAAAATTTCACTACCCTATCAAACGGCACATTAGTTTCTTCTAAGAATAATGGCAATGGAACTAAAACAGATTACTGGAAAATGGACCTTCCCCATGCACCTTATTTGTTTATGATCACCATTGGAGAATACGCCATAGTAAAAGACGAATGGCGTGGCATCCCAGTAGAATATTATGTAGAAAAAGCTTACGAAAAAGATGCAAGGAAAATTTTTGCGCATACCATTGAAATGCTTGATTTCTTTTCAGACAAATTAGGCGTCCAATACCCTTGGCCAAAATATGCACAAGTCGTGGTAAGAGATTTTGTATCTGGTGCCATGGAAAATACGACAAGCTCCATCTTCGGAGAATTTGTTCAAAAGACTGGTAGAGAACTCCTGGATTCAAATAATGATAAAATAGTGGCGCATGAACTTTTCCACCATTGGTTTGGGGATTTAGTTACTTGTGAAAGTTGGGCAAACTTAACCATGAATGAAGGCTTTGCTAATTATGCCGAATACTTATGGTATGAGCACAAGTATGGAAAAGAAGCTGCTGATTATCATTGGATGGAAGAAGCAAGGGGCTATTTTGGTGAAGCAGCAGGCAGCATACATCCTTTGATTTATTTTGGTTATAGAGACAAAGAAGACATGTTTGATTCGCATTCCTACAACAAAGGAGGCTGCATCATACACATGCTTAGAAACCTGGTAGGAGACGATGCTTTTTGGGCTTCACTCAATCATTACCTTACCGAAAATAAATTTAATTCGGTAGAAGCTCATGACCTAAGACTTTCGTTTGAAGAGGTCAGCGGCATGGACTTAAACTGGTTTTTTAATCAGTGGTTTTTTGAGGCAGGTCATCCTCTGTTAAACATTAAGAAAGAGTATGACTTAAATGAAGGTTCTTTAAACATCACGGTTGAGCAAACACAAAATCCGGATCGTAGTCCTGCTATTTTTAAACTCCCTGTTGCAATAGATGTCTACTTTGAGGATAAGAAAAGCATCCGTAAAAACATACTTTTAACCAAGAGAATAGAAACGTTTAAATTTAAAATAGACGACAGTCCTACTTGGGTAAATTTTGACGCAGAAAACATTCTCTTAGCTGAGCTTATTGAAGACAAAACGCTCAAAGAGTTAGTCGCTCAATACAATGAAGGGCCAGAATTTATGGACAGGTATAGTGCCCTGGAAAGTTTAAAAAGCATTGATCAAGCACTCGCGCACCAAACTTTGAAATCTGCTTTGTCGGATTCCTTTTGGGCATGCAGAGGAGTAGCCTTAGAAAACTTTAAATTAGATGATGAAGAAGCTCTAGCGCAGGCTAGTAAAATGATGTTTGAAGATGAAAAACCTCAAATTCGAGCAAGTGCTATTGAAGCCCTGAGTCAAACCAATGACAAAAAGTATTTGGACTTATTCAAAAAGAGTCTTGAAAATGATCAGTCGTATACGGTCATGTCAGCGGCTTTGGATGGAATAGTAAGTCTTGATAAAAAGAATGCACAAAATTACATAAGCCAGGTGAATGAAATTGATAATCCACAGATCATTAATTCCATCGGCAATATTTATTTGGCATCAGGTGACCCTATCTATTTAGATTATTTTGTTAATAACATAAAAAACGTAGATGGTTATGCCGCCATAGATTTCATTACTTCATATTTAAGATTAGCAGTGATGAATGAGGAGCAATCAGAAAATGAAGCCATCAATTTTTTAAAGAATTTAGCCTTGGATAAAAGTGAATCGATGTGGAGAAAATTTGGGGCAACCAATAGCTTAAACAGCCTAATGTTGAGTTATAGAGAAGAAATTAAAAGGATAAACGATGCCCTTAAAAGAGGGAAATTCGAACAAAAAGCAATAGAATTGGATGAAATGGTGCAAGAGATTAAAAACCAAGAGACCAATCCTATGTTAAATGAGATATATCAACAGCTATAAAGTGAAGATTAATGACGAATTGTCTAGGCCTTAACTTACATTTGCCAACTTAGCCTAGCAATTATCGCTTTAGGCGCCAAAATGACATGATTTTCATCGATTTATGGCTTGGCTTAATATGTGAAGATGTATACATAAAGGGCATACATTGTATATTTATACTTTATAATAATTGATCAATATTGGCTCCTGTAAAGGAGATGGCATATAAAAAATAGATAATGTTTAAAAGCATCACAAAATCACTTAAGGGTTTATTCGGAACAAAACAGGACAAGGACATAAAAGCCTATAGTCCTTTTGTAGATGAAGTTAATGAGGCATACAGTCAATTGAGAAATTTGACTAATGATCAATTGAGGAATAAAACCTTTGAGTTTAGAGAAAGAATAAAAGATTACCTCTCTGAAATTGATCAAGACATTGTTGATCTTAAAAAACAAGCTGAAGCAGAAGAAGATATTCTAGCAAAGGAAGACATCTTTAAGCAGATAGATACTTTGTCAGAAGACAGAGACAAGGTCTTGGAAGAAATACTTTTAGAAATTCGACCAGAAGCTTTTGCAGTTGTAAAAGAAACAGCAAGAAGATTTTCTGAAAACGAATTGATCGAAGTTACAGCAACAGATTTTGATCGCAACTTAAAAGCGGAACAAAACGCTAAGTCTCCAAAAGACTACATCAGCATAGAAGGTGATGTAGCGACTTTCAGAAATTCTTGGTTGGCAGCTGGTGGAGAAGTGACTTGGAATATGGTTCACTATGATGTTCAGCTTATTGGTGGGATGGTTTTGCACGATGGAAAGATTGCAGAGATGATGACTGGGGAAGGAAAGACTCTGGTAGCAACATTACCAGCTTACTTAAATGGTTTGTCAGGATTAGGAGTTCACGTCGTTACAGTAAATAATTACTTAGCACGAAGAGATAGCGAATGGGTAGGACCTATTTTTGAATTCTTGTTTTTAACAGTGGACTGTATTGACAAATATAAGCCGCATTCACCCGGTAGAAAGAAAGCATATAAGTGCGACATTACTTATGGTACAAATAATGAATTTGGTTTTGACTACCTAAGAGATAATATGGTCGCTACCTTAGAAGAAAAGGTGCAGAAAAAACATCACTTCACCATGATAGATGAGGTAGATTCTGTTTTGATTGATGATGCAAGAACCCCATTGATTATTTCTGGTCCAGTACCTAAAGGGGAAGAAGAGCAAGAATATAATTTCTTGAAACCTGAGGTTGAAAAGCTAATCAATGAACAGAAAAAGTTAGCAACAAGCTATTTGTCAGATGCTAAAAGGTTATTCAAAGACGGAATTCTAGGTTATGAGGAGGACGAAGCAGGGATGGCTTTATTGAGAGCACATAGAGCATTGCCTAAAAACAGACCGCTGATTAAATTTTTGAGTGAAGACGGGGTAAAGGTTGAAATGCAAAAGGCAGAAAACCATTACATGCAAGAGCAGTCAAAGAATATGCACATTGCTGATGAACCTTTGCTATTTACCATTGATGAAAAAAACAGAAACGTAGAGCTGACAGAAAGAGGGACGGAGTTTTTAGCCAAAGGAAGAAACGATGCCGCTTTTTTTGAGCTTCCAGACATTGGCGTTGATCTTCAAGCAATTCAGGAAGATGAAGAAACTACAGAGGAAGAAAAACAAGAATTACAAGAAAAGTTGATCACGGATTATTCTGTGAAGTCTAAGCGATTGCACTCTATGTCTCAATTGCTGAAAGCGTATACGCTTTTTGAAAAAGATACAGAGTATGTTGTCCTAGATGAGGAAGTGAAGATTGTAGATGAACAGACGGGTCGTATCATGGAAGGGCGAAGGTATTCTGATGGCCTACACCAAGCTTTAGAAGCCAAAGAAAATGTAAAAGTTGGAAACATCACTCAGACTTATGCAACAGTAACATTGCAGAACTATTTTAGGATGTACCACAAGCTTTGCGGGATGACTGGTACGGCAGAAACTGAAGCAGGAGAATTCTGGGAGATTTACAAACTAGACGTAGTGGTAGTTCCTACCAATAGGCCGATAGTAAGGGACGATAAAGATGATTTGGTTTACAAAACGGCTAGAGAAAAGTTTAATGCTGTTATAGATGATGTAGTCAAGTTAAGCCAAGCTGGGAGACCTGTATTGGTTGGTACTACTTCTGTTGACATTTCAGAAAAACTTTCTAGGATGCTTCAAATGAGAAGCATTAATCACAATGTTTTGAACGCAAAGCAGCACCAAAGAGAAGCTGAAGTAGTTGCTCAAGCTGGGAAGCCAGGGCAAGTAACAATAGCTACTAACATGGCAGGTAGAGGGACAGATATTAAGCTGAGTCCTGATGTGATTGCTGCAGGCGGTTTAGCGATTATTGGAACGGAAAGACACGATTCTAGACGGGTAGATAGGCAGTTGAGAGGACGTTCTGGTAGACAGGGAGACCCTGGATCGTCACAATTTTATGTTTCTTTAGAAGATAATTTAATGAGGCTGTTTCAATCTGAACGATTGGCGAAAGTGATGGATAAGATGGGACACCAGGAAGGAGAAGTCTTACAACATTCTATGGTTTCCAAAAGTATAGAAAGAGCACAGAAAAAAGTAGAGGAAAATAACTTTGGAATAAGAAAGAGATTATTGGAGTATGATGATGTGATGAACATCCAAAGAGAGGCAATTTATAAGAAAAGAGCGAATGCATTATCTGGAGATAGACTTTCGGTAGATCTAAATAACATGTTCTCAGGATTAACAGAGAGCTTAGTAGCCATACACAAACAACAAGGGGATTTCGAATCGTTTAGAAAAGATTGCATTACCATTTTGGGCATGGATCCTCAGATGGATCAGGCAGGCTTTGAAGTAGCTCCGATAGACGATACCATTGATCAATTTCAGCATTTGGTGATGGAGCGTTACGATAAGAAATCAGCTAAAATTGCTGAAGTATTGATGCCATTAATTAAAGATGTTTATACCAATGAAGGACATCGTTACAAGCGAATTACCATTCCTTATACAGATGGTAGAAAAAAACCATTGCCAGTGTCTGCTTCACTAGAAGAAGCGGTCAATAGTAATGGAAAGACAGTCATGAAAGATGTTGAAAAAGCATCTACATTGGCGCTTTTGGATGATTCTTGGAAGGAACACTTGCGTTCTATGGATGAACTGAAAGAATCAGTACAAGCAGCTTCTTTTGAGCAAAAAGATCCTTTGGTGGTGTATAAAATGGAAGCATATAATCTTTTTGAAAACCTTATGTACGAGGTCAATGAAAAAGTTTCCTCTTACTTACTAAAAGGGACCATTATATTTAGAGATGGAAGTAGCTTAGAACAAGCAAAAGAAAGAAAAACGGATTTGAGTAAGACGCAAACAAATAAGCGAGAAGAAGACGTTAGGGCAAGAGCTGCAGCCGAAGGGGTAAGTAGACAAAGAAGCAAGCCAGAGACTTTCAAAAGAACAGAAAAGAAAGTTAAAAGAAATGATCCTTGTCCATGTGGAAGCGGTAAAAAATATAAGCAATGTCATGGTAAAGCTTAAGACAGATTTGTATTGCCAAATCTCTAAAATAAGTTTAACTTGCGTTCTAGGTCTACTCGTTAGAACGAATGATTGAAGCAATAAAAATTAAATGAGCAGGATAGAAGGATTAATAGACCATACCCTATTAAATTCAAATGTAAAGCAGGTTCAAATAGAAACACTGTGCAAAGAAGCAATAGAGCACCAGTTTGCTGCTATTTGTATCCCACCTTATTATTTAGCCTTTGCTGATAGCATCTTAAAAGATACTCCCGTTAAAAGTGCCACAGTTATAGGCTTTCCTATGGGTTATTCTACTCTTTTTGCCAAAGTTGAAGAAATAAAAAGAGCGGTAAACGATGGTGCAGATGAGCTTGATGTAGTTTTAAATATATCGGCAGTAAAAGATCAAAATTGGAATTACGTCACCAATGAAATTCAAAGTTTTACCCGTGCAGCCCACTTAAAAGGAAAAGTTTTAAAACTCATCATAGAAGCCAGCTTGTTTGATAAAGATACACTCAAAAGAATTTGTGAGATCGCAAACAAAGAAGAAGTAGATTTTATCAAAACTTGTACGGGGCATCATGGAGGCACTACTCCTGAAATGGTCTCCTTAATCAAAGCATATAAAGACCCAAAAATCAAATTGAAAGCTTCCGGAGGAATCAAAACTTTAGAGCAGGCTCAAGCGCTCATAACAGCAGGTGCAGATAGAATTGGAACTTCAAAAGCCATCGAACTTTTAGGTTTAGCGTAAAAAAGCTTATTTTTACCCTTCAAAAGATTCTAAACCATGCAGTTAATTACCAAAGTCATTGCTCTTACCTTGATGCTTGTTTTTGCAAATATTGATCTTGCAAAAGGACAAAGTGTTGTTTTTTATGAATCAGCGGAAGTCCAAAGAGTGATGGATCAGTATGCAGCACATAATAGACTAAGAGAATTAATACCAGGGTATAGAATTCAATTATTATCAACAACTGATAGGAGGAAGATGGAAAACATTAAACAAAAATTTGCTGCTAATTTTCCATACATGCAGACGGATTTTCAACATACTCCTCCCTACTATAAACTAAGAACAGGTGCTTTTGCATCAAAAGTTGATGCCATGCGAATTTTGCATAAGGTAAAAAAAGAAATTCCGGGCGCATATATAACCAAAGCTGATATTAGATCAACAGAATTGATTAATTAAGCATATACTAAGCACGTCTTTTTCTTCCAAATATTCCAGTTACTACTAATAATAAAGAAGCACCGACAACTGCTTGAAAAAGACTGTTTAAGAATCCTACTCGAACACCAAATTTATTGCTTATCCAGTTCTCAAGCCCAGATAAATCAGCATTAATGTTTAACTTTTCAAATAAAAATGCTCCAATGATGGCTCCTAAAACGCCAACTACAATGTTTCCTAGCAGACCGCTACCTCGGCCTCCAAAAAACAATCGCGCAATAAAACCTGCTGCGGCTCCTAATAAGATTATAGATACCCATTGAGAAAGGTCAGAAAATTGATCTAATTCCATTGTGTTTCAATTTTGTATTTTCAGACCAAATTTAATTAATTACACGGAATCACTATCATTGAGAAGATAAACTTCCAGAATAATTCGACAAGGAGTGGAGAATAAAAATGAAAAGGCTTTAAAATCAATAAAAGGAACAAAGATTATCTTTCCCCTTTTTATTGGATTGGCAGTGCTCATCTATTTCTTGATGCGAAAATTTAAATGGAAGGAATTTCAAGAAATTCAGTGGAGTGAGCACGTCTATTTATGGGTAAGCTTGTCTTTAATTCTTTTAATAATCAGGCATTTAGCCTACGCAGCCAGGCTTTGGATACTTTCAGAAAAATCATTTAGCTATTCTAAATGCATTGAACTTATTTTTATCTGGGAATTCAGTTCAGCTGTCTCTCCTACCTCCGTTGGAGGATCTGCAGTAGCTTTGTTTGTCTTAAGTCAGGAGAAATTGGCAGCAGCGAGAGTTACTGCCATAGTTTTATACACAGCTGTATTAGACACAATATTTTTTGTGACCACACTTCCTTTGTTATTAATTTGTTTTGGACCGAAGATCATCAGACCCAACTTGGATAGCATTTACAACTTGGACAGTTGGGGGTACTCATTTATTCTAGCTTATGTTTTTATGGCAATTTATGGCGCCATCTTTTTTTATGGTCTTTTTATTAAGCCAGAAGGGCTCAAAAGCTTAGTCTTGTGGTTTACTAAATTTAAAATGTTTAGTAAATGGAGGACTAAAGGAGAAAAGCTTGGAAATGACTTCGTCTTAGCTTCTAAAGAAATGACAGGAAAAGGCTTGAAGATTGGCGGGCCGGCATTTTTAAGTACAGCGATTGCTTGGTCATGCAGGTTTATATTATTGAATTGTTTAATAATAGCTTTTGAAAATTCATTGAGTTTGGATTTGTGGACTCAATCAGCATTATATGGTAGATTAGAAACAATGTTTGTCATTATGGCCTTCAGCCCTACTCCTGGATCAGCTGGAGTAGCAGAAATTTTATTTAATGGCTTTTTAACTGATTATTTGAGCAATGAAACCTCTTCTTCACTGGTAGCCCTTATCTGGCGCTTCTTTACATATTATTCCTATTTGTTATTAGGCGCTTTAATTATTCCAAATTGGTTGAGAAAAGTGCTCAAGAAGAAGAAAATTACGTCGTAATTGCAAATTCTTTCGTCATTATTGAGATATTGACTGTATCTTTATTAAAATAAAACGATGGAACCAGGGCTATACGATTCTATTTCGGAAGGCAGAAGGTCAGGAAAGAAGAAAATGGCTGTTTTGATAGATCCTGATAAGGTTAGGATATCTAACATTCAAGAAGTACTGAAACTAGCCGTCGAAGCGAATGTCGATTACTTTTTTATAGGTGGAAGCCTTATTGTTAATAATATGCTGGATCAATGCTTAGATAGCATTAAAAAGTTATGCGATATCCCTATGATATTGTTTCCAGGAAATTCTTTTCAATTAAGCTACAAAGCAGATGCGATTCTGTTTCTATCTTTAATTTCTGGCAGAAATGCAGAATTGTTGATAGGTAAACATGTGATAACTGCACCCTATTTAAAAATGAGTCCATTACAAATTTTACCTACTGGTTACATGTTAATAGATGGTGGAGTACCGACCACTGTTTCTTATGTAAGTAATACCCAACCGATACCTGCTAGCAAAGATGACGTAGCCATGTGTACTGCTTTGGCAGGGCAAATGCTAGGTTTGAAATTAATTTACATGGATGCAGGCAGTGGTGCAAAAAACCCAATATCAACTTCAATGATTGAAGCTGTAAGTCAAACTATAAATATTCCTCTTATTGTAGGAGGAGGGATCAAGACCCCAGAGAAAGCATAT
Organism: uncultured Saprospiraceae bacterium; assembly: GCA_937941095.1. Classification (GTDB taxonomy): domain Bacteria; phylum Bacteroidota; class Bacteroidia; order Chitinophagales; family Saprospiraceae; genus JALZVN01. The sequence continues at coordinate 19,490 of CALDYJ010000039.1, forward strand.
GAAAATGTTAAAGCAGGTGCAGACATCGTAGTTGTTGGGAACGCTATTGAAAAAGACCCTCAGCTTGTTAAAGAAATTGCAGATGCTATCCATAGTGTAAACTTGGTTACCTAATTTATAGTTTATGAATAGAGAATGATCTCTATTCAATTAAAGTTTTTCGTGTGGACATTGAGAATATAAAAAACAGGGATTTCATAGTACTTGGGATTCAGAACTGGGATGAAAAACTCGGATCTAATCCTAGAAACATTTCCTATCAGTTTGCTAAAAACAATAGGGTACTCTACGTGGATATGCCACTTTCTAAGATTAGAGCTTTCATGAAAAGAAGAGATCCTAAAATCCAGAAACAATTAGCAGTAACTAATAAGTCAACAGAAAATCTATCTAAAGTCGATGATAATATTTGGCTTTTACAGCCTAGAAGATTAAACGATTCAATTAATTGGATTCCTAATAAGTACATCTTTGACTATTTAAACAAAAACAACAATAAGCACTACGCAGAAGAAATCGATCAAGCCATTAAGAAACTTGGCTTTAAAGATGTAATCATGTTTTATGACAACGATCTTTTTAGAGGTTTCTACCTTAAAGACTTTTTGAAAGTTGACCTGTTTGTTTACTACATCAGAGATTTTTTATCTGCAATGGATTGGTGGAAAAACCATGGTGCAAGATTAGAACCTGCCATTCTAAAAAAAGCAGATGTCATTGTTGCTAATTCTACTTACTACGCTGATTATTGCAAACAATATAATTTGAATAGCCATTTTATTGGACAAGGTTGTGACGTAAGACACTTTGTCCCAAGTCTTGTTGAAGGCATTCCAAAAGACATTCAAAAAATAAAAGAAATAGATCCTGATAAACCCATCATTGGTTATGTTGGTGTCATCTACAGCATGCGCTTGGATGAGAAAATTCTTTTACACATCGCTGAATCTAGAAAAGACTGGAATTTAGTCTTAGTAGGGCCAGAAGATAGATTGTTTAAAGAATCTAAGCTTCATGAAATGAGCAATGTGCACTTCCTCGGATTTAAAGACATGAAGCATGTACCTGCTTATATGCACAGTTTTGACGTCTGCATCAACCCTCAGGTTTTAAATAAAATAACCATCGGAAATTATCCACTTAAAATTGATGAGTACTTGGCTATGAAAAAGCCAGTTGTTGCAACCCATACTCAAGCAATGGAGTTTTTCTTACCTCATGTATATTTGGCAAAAACAGTTGAAGAATACATTCCTGTCATCGAAGATGCTTTGACAACTTACACAGAAGAGAAAGCCGAAGCGGGAGCAGCATTTGCAAGATCTCATACATGGGAAAAAAATGTAAAAGCTATATATAAAGCTATTAACCTCACGTATCAGGGCTTAAAAGGAGAACCAAAAGCTAAAAATGGTTCAGCAGTAAAAAAACAACACTCTAATCTAGTTTCATCAATCTCACAACCGGATAAAGATTTACAGTAGGCTCATAATGAGGTGAGTTTTTATAAATGAAATCCAATTGAGCCTTCCCATCATTCGCAAAGGTTTCGTCCTTTGCCTTTTTGTTATCAAGTTTAGCTTTTAATGCAGGATTTTTTTCTAAAATTTCTGCAGCCAAATCTTCAAAAACATAGGACGAATAATACTCCTTTTGTTGCAATACTGCATCAAAGTAATTCCAAGCAAAGTAAGAATCTGGTGCTTGAGGTTCTAAAGTCTCAATGATTAGCCGAATGGCATCCTGATTTGTTGAGACTAAGTAATCTCCTTTATAGAATTTTACACGCGTACTGTTTTTCTCAACTTCGATATCGAAGTGTAAGTAGTGCCCTTCATAGGGAACGGGTGTAGTTTCAAATTTTCCAATGCTGTATTGTTCTACATCGTAAAATTTATCATCATCTAATTGTTCTATTTGCACACCATTCATTTCTAATAATGTCACGACTTGCTTATAAGCTTTCGGAATTAAATAAGCAGCAGGCTTAGCTACTGAAGAACTGCCTTTAAAATATTTAAAATATTTAATGTCCTTCGTGTAAGGAGCTGATCTGTCGTAATACAATCTTTCTTTACCACTGATGTGGCTAGCCTTGTATTTGGCTTCAAACCCTTTGAAAGAAAACAGCTCAAAGTTTTCTTTATCCAAATCCCAATTTAAATGAAAAAGATCTTTTTTCTTGGCAGCCTCAATTGCTTTGCGTCGAGTCTCTCGAATTTCAAGCTTATTGTCTTTCATTTCTGTTATCATCAAATCCATGAAAGCATAAATGCTTTGTACCCTTTCATTATATGGTTTAAGCATATGAGCTTCTGGAATAAATGAATAAGCAAAATGCAAAGCAGCATATCCTGAGGAATACCTAGGTAGGTCTAAAAATCCAGCGATTCCATCGTCTGGAGTTTTTCTGGCATAAACGTATGGAGTCATCTCCCAGCCTTTCTTTATCATTCCCTTATAAAGACTAGGTTCAAGCTTTTCATTTAAATAATTTTTCATCGGAGCTTCTAATTTGTCTGCTTGTGTAGAAATCATGGTCAGAACATACTGGTAGTCTGCACCATTAGAAGTATGATTGTCGATGAAAACATCAGGTTTCCATTTGCTATAAATTTGAGTAAATGATTTTGCATTTTCGGAATCGCATTTTATGAAGTCCCTATTCAGGTCTAGATTTTTTGCATTGCCTCTAAATCCATAAGCAAAAGGACCATTTTGATTGGCTCTGCTAAATGAGCCTCGGTTTAATCCTCCTCCGATGTTATAAAAAGGAATGATTACGATGACTACATCTTCCAAAGCAGGAATGCTATTTTGCAAAACATCTCTAGCTAGCATCATTGAAGCGTCTACACCACATGGTTCTCCTGGGTGAATAGCATTGTTGATAAACAAGACTAGACGGTTTGCCTCGCTTACTTTTTGCGGATCAAAAACTCCATCTTTAGATATAATGACTTCGTGTAATGGATGGCCAGAATCAGTCATGCCTATAGCTGTAACCTGAATGTCTTCAAATGTTTTTTCTAATGTTTCGTAATAGCTGATGGTTTCAAAATAGGTAGCTGTGCTGTTTTGATTTAGCTCAAATACAGTCTTGAGCTTATTTGTTTGTGAATGCATAGGCAAAATGATGGCGATAAAAATTAGATGCAAAAAGAGGCCTTTCATAAGTTTATGATTGATTTTGAATACAAAGATAAAAAACGAAAGATTGGGAGCTAAAACAAGGATGACGCAATCGTTACAAATGCGCCACCTCTTAATTATTCAAAGATAATTTGGGGTTAATTAAACACATGTTAACAATGTTTAATTTGAAAACCAAATTTAAACAGTAAAAGGAAAAATAAATTTAATGTTTAGCTATCTTGATTTTTATTACACACTCAATATTGAATATGTTTAGTTCAAATACTTATATAAAGAGGAGAAAGGCCTTGATGGAAAACCTTCAATCAGGTTTAATCTTGTTTCCTGGTAATTCAAACGTAGGGATGAATTACAAAGACAATGTGTACCACTTTAGACAAGACAGTAATTTTTTATACTTTTTTGGAATTGACCAAGAAGACTTAGCAGCAGTCATAGATTTGGATGATAAGACATCTACAATCTATGGGGATGAGCTAAGTGTTGAATACGTGGTTTGGATGGGGCCTCAAAAAACAATCAAAGAAAAAGCAAAAGCTTCAGGAATAGAGAATACTTTGCCATATGCAGAGATTGAAAAAAAAATCTCAAAAGCAGTTTCTCAAGGGAGGAAGATACACTTCCTTCCACCTTATCGAAGTACGAATATTTTAAAGTTGAGTGCTTGGTTGAATAAATCAGTTAAAGAAATAGAAAAAGGCTACTCTCTAGAATTAATCCAAGCAGTTATTGACCAAAGATCGTATAAAAGCATGGAAGAGATTGATCAAATGGAACAAGCATTGGCAACAAGCAAAGAAATGCATGAAGTCGCTATGAAAAATGCTAAAGAGGGAATCAAAGAATCTGATCTAACCGGAATGGTAGAGTGGAAAGCTACTGCAGGTGGTGGTGGATTAGCTTACCCAATAATCTTAACCGTAAACGGCCAAACTTTACACAACCATTATCATGGAAATACTTTGAAAAAAGGACAAATGGTGCTCGGCGATTTTGGCGCAGAAACTGAAATGCATTATGCAGGAGACATAACAAGAACATTTCCAGTAGATAAGAAGTTTACACAAAAACAAAAGGACATATACAGCATAGTACTGAAAGCAGAAAAAGATTGTATCCAAGCACTGAAGCCAGGAGTTTTGTATAAAGACCTTCACCTTAAAGCAGCTCGGATCATTCTAGAAGGAGTAAGTGCTCTAGGCTTGGTGAAAGGAAATCTTGATGACGCTTTAGAGCAAGGCGCTTATGGACTTTTCTTTCCCCATGGACTCGGGCATATGATTGGGCTTGATGTTCATGACATGGAAGATCTTGGCGAAAATCATGTAGGTTATGGACCTGGTTTAGAGCGTAGTACACAATTTGGTTTAAAGTCTTTAAGGTTAGCTAGGAAGCTAGAAGAAGGATTTGTGTTGACTGTTGAACCAGGGATATATTTTATACCAGAGTTGATCCAAAAGTGGAAAGAAGAAAAAATGTATCCGGAATATATTAATTATGATAAATTAACTGAGTATCTTGCATTTGGAGGTATAAGAATTGAAGATAATTGCTTGATTACCAAAGAAGGGCAAAGAACTCTTGGCCCCTACATCCCTAAGGAAATCGAAGAAATCGAAAACATTAGAGATTAAAACCTATCCTTAAAATTACCAACTGATTATGCTTAAGTAGCTTTAAATGCTATTAATATGTATTCGTATGTAAAGAAGTGGTAAATTTTAAAACACTGACAAGTATTTATTCGTACGATACAGGAATCATTAAAGAACAAAACGATGTTGAAAAATGTAATTATAATGTTGTGCTTAGCTTTTCTATGCATCAACAATGCACAAGCTCAAAAATGGGAAGGTGGAATTCTCTTGGGTTTAGCAAATTATCAAGGAGATGTAACAGATCCAGTCTGGGATTTGAAGGAAACAAATTATAGTGCTGGTCTTGTTATTAGGCATCATTTAAATAAAAATCTAGCCTTAAGAGGAAATTTATTGTTTGGAAAAATAGCTGGTTCAGATGTAAATCACAGCAGTGAAGACTGGACAAGAGAAAATAGAGGCTTTTCATTTGAATCTTCTGTTTCTGAACTCTCCTTAAAATTAGAATACAGCCCACTGACAAAAGAGTGGTTAGACGGGAACGGAAAGTTTAATAAATCAATAACACCTTATGGATTTGTTGGTTTAGGAGTAGCTTTCTGGACTCCTACAACTAATTTTAATGAAAATGGAGATACAAGATTAATCAAAATATTGCAGCCTAGAATAGCAGAAGACAAACAAGAAGTAAAATCAAATAAGTCTGGATTTACTATTCCTATAGGAGCAGGTATAAAAGCAGATCTTACCGATAAAATTATACTAGGCGGAGAAATAGGATTTAGACCAGTATTCAATGATTATTTAGATGGGATTAGTGTTTCAGCTAATCCGGACAAAAACGATTGGTACTGGTTTGCTGGTGCAACCTTAACCTTTAGGTTAGCCGAAGGGAAAGAAAAAGATCCTTTGCCTATGCTGACAGATACAGATAAAGATGGTGTCCCTGATAGTGCTGATGATTGTCCTTCGGTGTTTGGAAAAGCAATGTTTAATGGTTGCCCAGACAGCGATAGTGATGGGGTAATGGATAAAGATGATAAATGTCCAACTCTAGCTGGAAAATTAGATGGCTGTCCAGATACAGATGGAGATGGAATTGCTGACAATTTAGATAATTGTCCAAATGAGAGAGGCACCGTTCAAAATAATGGTTGCCCTGTATTAATGCTAGATTCAGACAATGATGGCATTGCTGATAAAGACGATAGATGTCCAAACTTAGCAGGAAAAATAAATGGTTGTCCTGATTCGGACGGAGATGGTATTGCGGATAATGAAGATGGATGTCCTTCAGTAGCGGGACCTAAGATTTTTAAAGGTTGTCCTGATTCTGATGGAGACGGGGTTCAAGATTCAAAAGATAGATGCCCTACAGTAGCGGGGGTTGCTTCAAATGGAGGTTGTCCTGGCATCACTTCTACCGATAGAGCAACGCTTGATCTTGTTGTAAGAAATGTAAGGTTCGAAACCGGTTCCGCTGTATTGAAAGTTGAATCTTTTGTGCAACTGGATAAGGTAGTAGCAATCATGAATAAGTATCCTGAATACAGTTTAAAAATAAGCGGCTATACTGATAATGTTGGAGATGGTAATTCTAATCTAAGGTTGTCAGAAAGAAGAGCAAAATCTTGTTTTGACTTCTTGGTTACAAAAGGCATTAGTTCTTCTAGAATGAATTATAAAGGTTATGGTGAAGCTAACCCACAAGCTTCAAATGATTCAAGAGAAGGAAGAAGACAAAATAGAAGGGTAGAATTTGATTTATATTAGGATAATAAGATTCTAGGTTTAAAAACGCCCGGCTCAATTCAATGAGCCGGGCGTTTTTAATTTTAAGCGCAATTTTGTATTTTTACTAGGAAGGAGCGTTTTTAGATTACATTTCGTTCTGATATAACAAATTATTTCACGAAAAATCCATAACCATGAACCCGAATATTAAAGTGACTATTCGAAAAGATTGCGTCTCAGCAGTATCAGCCCTTACATAATAGTTAAGGTTTATATATAGAGTTTAAAAGGACTCTATGATTACTACTCACAGCTAAGTTCAAGTAAAATATAACTGTTTAATCAATTAATTTGATTAACTTAATTATACAAGTACACCTTGTATCACTATTTAGTATTAATATTTAACCTAAATCAGAAGTTTTGAAAAAACGATTACCATTTTTCACGTTTCTAGTTGTTTTATGTTTTGGACTTTCTTTAAATGAAGTTCATGCTCAAGACATTCATTGGTCTCAATTTAGACTTTCACCCATGAATCTTAGCCCTGCGGCTACGGCCATCTTTAGAGGAGATGTTCGATTCATTGGAAGTTACAGAAATCAATGGGCAAAAGACGACATTGTTGATTACCTAACTTTTTCAGGATCAGTCGACGCCAAGTTTTTTAACCCTAAAATGCAAAACAGCTTTTTTGGAGGAGGACTAATTTTTAATTATGATCAAGCAGGAGATTTAAGTTTAAACTTAGCTCAGCTTGGACTAAATGGTTCTTATACCCAAAGGTTAGCAGAAAAACATTTTGTCACAGCAGGATTGCAGCTAGGCTTTGTTAATAGAAGGTATACCAACAATCTGAGAGTGGACAACCAGTACAATGGAGATGTCTTTGTAGATAATCTTCCTACACGAGAACCGATTGATGAAGCAGATGCAAGTTTTGTAGATTTCTCTGCTGGATTAAACTACCATTGGCAGAAACCTTCAAAAAGATCTAAACTTGATTTAGGCGTGGGACTTTTTCATATAGCAGAACCTGGCTATAGTTTTTATGAAGACGAATCTGTTGTCTATCCTCAGCGATTGAGTTTATATGGTAGAGGAGCAGTTGGCCTAGGTAGAAAATTCGACTTACTACCAATGGCGATGCATCAAATTCAAGGGAAGCATTCTCAAACCTTACTTGGCTTAGCAGGACGTTTACACCTTAATCAAAAAGTAACTAGAAAAACGGCCATCCAATTAGGTTTGAATTATAGATTCCACTCCGATGAGGGAGATGCTTGGATTCCTAACCTAGAATTTCATCAGCAATCTTGGCTTATTGGTTTGAGCTATGACATCAATATATCTGAGTTTGAGATAGCTACACAAAATAGAGGGGGCTTAGAAGTTCATCTTAATTACATTATTACGAGAGTAAAAATAGATGAAGTAAAAATTTGCCCAATATTTTAAACAATCTCATTTTTTAAACAGACAGACATAATATGAACAAGATACTCACAACAATAATTCTTATTGCTTTCAGTATTAGTTTGACAAATGGGCAAACTTTAAAGCAATTCAAAAAGAAAGCTCAAGAGGCTTTTGAAAATAAAAATTACTACACCGCTCTTACTCACTATTATACAATAGCAGATGTCGATAGTTCTAACATGGACATCATGTATAATTTTGCAGAAGCAGCAAGAAATTATAATGCATATACTACCGCTGAAAGATCTTATCAGCAGGTATCCAATAGCGAAAGAAATACAGATTTTCCACTAACCAATTATTGGTTAGCTGGAGTGAAAAAGAATCTAGGAAAATATTCCGAGGCAAAAACACTTTATACTAAGTACTTAAACAGCAATCAAGGAGCAACAAGTGAATTTGTATCAATTGCTCAAAAGGAAATAGAAAATTTAGATTGGGCCCAAAGTGTAGTTGATGCACCTAGCCCAGGCGTAGTTATTGAGCACTTAGGGGCTGAAATAAATACACCTCACTCCGAAGTGAGTCCACTAAAGTACAATGATGAGTTATACTACTCTTCTTTTCAATTCGTAAATGAAGACGATGAAACTTATCCAAATAGACCAATAGCAAAAATTCTATTTTCAACCGAAAATAATGCTTCTATGGAAGCAGAAGGTAACATAAACAGCGAGACTCAACACACTGCTCATGCTGCGTTCAATGAAGAAGGCTCAAGATTGTATTATACCATCTGTGATTATGTAAATAAAGAAAGTACTGAAATATACTGCCAACTTTATTACAAAGATAAAGCTGCAGACGGGACATGGGGATCTGCAATGAAATTACCAGATCATATTAACGCATCTGGATTCACAAGCACTCAACCAAACATTGGTAAAGATAAAAAGACAGGAAAAGAGACACTATATTATGTCTCAAACAGAACAGGAGGACAAGGAGGAAGTGACATATGGTCTAGCTCCATAAATGAAGATGGAAGTTTTGGAAACCCAATAGCTATGACTGAAATCAATACAAGTGAAGAAGATATTTCTCCTTTTTACCATGCCGAATCCAATACCCTTTATTTTAGTTCAAATGGAAGAAAAGGATTAGGTGGATTAGATGTTTACAAAATCGAAAAGAGTGGGAATTCATGGGATGAGATCTCCCACCTTGGCTCACCAATAAATACCAGTTACAATGATCTTGACTATACATTGAATGGGGATGAGTCAGAAGGCTACCTTGCGTCAAATCGAGCAGGATCATTTTTCCTAGAAGACGCAAAAGAAGCATGTTGTAATGACATCTATAAATTGACTTTAGAGCCTCAATTATTTGATATGCAAGCTTTAACTTTTAATAAGGCTAACAATGAAAAGTTGAATGGTGTAAGCATAGAGCTGCTAGAACTGGAAGAAGTGCTTCAAACAGATCTTCATGCTGACGATAACGAGTATGGGTTTAAAGTGAAGAAAAATAAGGAGTTTTTAATTAAAGCATCAAAGCCAGGTTTTGCTCCAGCAGAGGTTTTAGTAAGTACAGACAATATTGATACAGAAGAAATCATTTCCAAATTGTATTTAGAACCATACAAAATGGATTTACTTGCAAAAACATTTGACAGTGAAACTAAAACACCTCTTAGTGGAGTAACCATTAAACTCATTGAATGTAATCAACTAGATGGAGACACAAAGGTGAATAATGAAGCCAATGACTTTAGGTATGGAGTTGATCCTGAAAAATGCTATAAGCTGTTGGTGACTAAACCAGGTTATGTACCCAAAACAGTAGAGATTAAAACAGATCCATTAACTGGAAATATAACCATAGAGGAAAATATTTATTTAGATAAGGTGCCTCCTGTTACAAGACTTACACTTGAAGGTTATTTACCAATGCCACTTTATTTTGATAATGATGAACCTGATAAGAGATCAAGAAAAACGATTACTCAAAAGACTTATCCAGAAACCCACACAGCTTATATGGCTCGTAAAGATGAGTTTAAGACAAAATATGCAGAAGGCTTGCCAAATGAATTGAAAACTGAATCTGAGTATGAGATAGAGCAATTTTTCAATGATAAAATTGCTCCTGCTCAAGTAGGCTTGACAAGTTTTACAGACCACTTATTAAGGTATTTGCAACAAGGTAATGTTGCAGAAATAATCATTAAAGGATATACTTCTCCTAGAGCTGAATCTAAGTATAATGACAAGCTTGCAAAAAGAAGAATTTCTAGTATCAGGAATCATTTCGCTTCTTACCAAGGCGGAATATTTAAAACATACATTGCTCAAGGATTTTTGAAAGTAACGGAAGCTCCTTATGGAGAATTAAAGGCTGCTCCTGGAGTAAGTGATGATTTGAGAGATGAGAAAAATTCGATTTACAGTGTTCCAGCTTCTTTAGAAAGAAGAGTTGAAATTATTGAATTAAAGTAAATCCTAACAACCATTATCAAATTCGAATATTTAAATCATGATGAATATAAAATTAAATCAAATCATAAATAAAGGTCTTCAAAAACTTAGTTTTTCCATAGTTTTTGTCTTGGCTCTTATGTTTAGTCAAAATGTGCAAGCAACTCATATAGTAGGTGGAGAACTTACCTATGAATGCTTAGGTAATGATGATTATGAAATAACCCTTACTGTATATAGGGATTGTTTTCTAGGAGCTAGTGATGCACCATTTGATGATCCTGCACACATTGGAATATTTAACGGAACTACTGGTTTTAGACTAAGTACTTTAGACCTTCCTTTAACAACTCAAGATGATACCATTACAGTAGCAATCGCAGATACGTGTTTATTTGTACCTGATGCCGTTTGTGTACATACAACAACTTATACAGGAATAGTTAGCCTCCCAGATAATGGCATTGGCTATACATTGGCTTATCAAAGATGTTGTCGTAATGAAACGATATTAAACATTACAGATCCAAAACAAACTGGTGCTACTTTTATAAGTGTTATTACTCCAAAAGCTTTGGCTGAATGTAATAGTCAAGCGACATTTGATGATTGGCCACCAATTTTTATTTGTGTCAACGAACCCATTAATTACAGTCATGCAGCTACGGATTCAGAAGGAGATTCCTTGTCCTATAAATTGTGTCAACCATTTACAGGTGCAACCATTGAAAATCCTGATCCTCCTACTCCATCGTCACCACCATATACCCAAGTAACATGGAATGGGTCATACAGCACAGCTAATATGTTGGGTGGAAGTGATCCTTTGAGCATAGATCCCAATACAGGATTTATTACAGGTATACCTCCAATTGTAGGTCAATTTGTAGTTGGTGTATGTGTAGAAGAATGGAGAGATGGTGAATTAATAGCAGAAATTAGAAGAGACTTTCAATACAATGTTGGTTTATGTGGTGTTGTTCAATCAGTCATAGGAAATGCAAGTGTATTATGTGATGCACTAGATATAACTTTCGATAACCAAAGTACAAATTCCACAAATTATACTTGGGATTTTGGAGATCCTACAACGACAGCTGATGTTTCAACAGCTTTTGAACCAAGCTATACTTATCCAGACACTGGAGTTTATACAGTGACATTAACATCTGAGCCAGGCAGTGAATGCGTAGATGTTTTAACGTTTGATTTGCATGTCAAAGAAGTAAGTCTGACGCCAGATTTTCAAGCGCATGTTTACCCTTGTCAAACAGGGGCTTATTTAGTGGAATTAGATGACCTTTCAACGGATGCAAGAAACGATATTGTTTCTTGGGAATGGGAAGTAAGTGATGGACAAACATCTAATGATCAATACGCTTCTTTTATCGTTGATCCAGCAACTGGAACAAACTTTACAGTCAGTTTAACAATAACGGATAGTGAAGGATGTGATAAATCAATAACTTATAATCTTCCTCCAGCAAATCCAATGGGGACTTTACCGAATGATGCCATTATTTGTGCTGGATCATCTGTAGAGTTATTTCCAGAATATTTTCCAAATAGTCCATTAACTTTTGCATGGTCGCCAGCAATAGGATTAAGTAATCCTAATATTGCGAATCCAACAGCTACTCCTTTGGCAACTACCACATATCAAGTAAGCATTACCAGCCCATCAGGCAATTGTGTTGCTGTTGTAGATAAGTTAGTTGAAGTAAGTGATTTTGCTGACCTTGGGATAACAGCGACAATCACGGATGCAGATGGAAATGTAAGTGTTGTGACAGGACAAGATGAAATCATTACTTGCGAAGAATCAACCGTAACTTTAAGTACTGCAACTACAAACACTTCAGGAGGGACGACAATAGAATGGTATGATGGAAATGGAAACTTAGTTTCTTCAGATGCTATGCTGACTGTTAATCCTGATGGCAGCGTTACTTATACTGTAGAAGTAGAAGATCCAAATGGATGTTCAGGCTCTTCTTCAATCACCATTGTTCCTGGAACAGTGGATGTATCCATTGAAGAATTAGTAAATGTAGGAGGTGGCTCAGGCATTGAGGACGTTGATGGAGATGGAACTTTAGACATTTGTGTAGGAGAAACTTCTTCACTATTAGTAAATAATTTGGATCCTAACGACATGTTGACTTATAGTTGGACCGCAGCAACAGGATTGATTACTGCTGGAGCCAACACAAATAACCCAACCATTTTTGGTTTTGATGAAGGAGTGTTTACATTAATATTGGAAAGTACAAACCAACACGGTTGTAGTAGAACAGACGAAGTAATGGTTCATGTTCATAATGTTTCTGGCCTACAAATCATGGCCGAAATAACAGATTTAGAAGATAATACAACGACAACATTTACAGATGAAGATGAAATCATTAACTGTAATGGAAACTCAACAATTACTTTAACTGAAATCACAACCAACACAAGTGGAACAACAACAATAGTTTGGATGGATGAAAACGGAAACCAAATAGGTAGTGATAATACAGTTACGATTCCTCCTGGAGGAGATGTTACTTACACAGTAACCGTAACAGATATTTTTGGCTGTTCTGCAACTAAAGAAATTACTATCCTCGGTAACCCAGTAGATGTTACTGTTTTAGAAACAGAAACAGTAGGTGGGGGATCAGGCCTTACTGACATTGATGGAGATGGAGACTTTGATTTATGTCTTGGCTCTAGTTCATCTTTTACAGTATTAAATAATAACTCTGATGATCAGCTGACTTATACTTGGAGTGGAGATGTTGGAATAATTTCATCTGGGCTTAATACTCCTAATCCTACCATCACTCCAACAGCTGGAGGAATATATACTTTGGTGCTTAGGGCAGAAAATCAATACGGTTGCTTTAGTGAAACTGAATTAATTGTAGATGTTACAGCAATTGATACTCCTAATTTAGATTTTACTTACGATCAAGATTGTGCAGGGTCAACAATAAACTTTACTTCAAATAACCCAGCTTTTGAATACTACATTTGGGATTTCGGAGATGGCTCACCTACGTTAACTGGTGTTCAATCCCCTGCTCATACCTATAATGCTGCAGGAAACTATAGTGTGACTTTGATTCCAGTGGGCGGAACTCCTTGTACTCTTCCTACTCAATCACAAAACGTTGAAGTTGCAGATTCTGATTTTAATATAGATTTTGAATTTGCTTATGTTGATTGTTCTGAAACAAGCATTACTATTCAGTTTACTGATTTAAGTAGCATTGTAGTAGGATCGATCACTGGTTACAATTGGACTTTTAGCGATGGACAATCATCAACAGATCAAAACCCTGTAATAACCATCGATCAGAATACCAGCTTAACCGCTACACTGACCATCACTAACAGTGCAAATTGTGATGGATCAGCTGTTGAAGTTTTAGACATTAACTTGTTTGAAGATCCAGGAATTCCAAGTGAAATTATCGCTTGTCCTAATGAAGGCCCTGTTTCTTTAAATCCTAATGCTGGAAATACTTCTTATACTTATAATTGGTCTCCATCAACAGGCTTAAGTGATGCAAATGCTGTTAACCCAAGCGCAGATCCTTCTGAAACGACTTTATACAGCGTTACGATAACAGACAATACTGGAGCTTTTTCTTGTGAACAAGTACGACAAGTAGAAGTCGTTGTACCAGATGGTTTTGAGATTAATGTAAATGCAGATGGATCAAGCACTGGTACTTTTCCAATTGATAATACATCAGAGCAAAACACGGTTACAACTTGTGAATCAGAAACTGTTACCATTACAACAACAAGTACAACAGGAACAAACGCAGGTTACGACATAACTTGGACTGATCAAAATGGAAATCCAATAGGCAACATAAATTCTATTTCTGTCGAGCCTGGAGCTACACAAGTGTTCACAGTTACTTATACTGATAGTTTCGGTTGTTCGGAAACAAGAGAAATTACAGTAGAAGGCGGACCTGTAGACATAAACATTGAAGAGACAACAATAGATGATGGAACAGGAAATGGAATTGGTGGAATTTTAACTGATGGCTTTTTAGAACTTTGTTTAGGACAGTCATTTGAAATATCAATCATGAATCTTGATCCAGATGACATCTTAACTTACTCATGGACAGGAGATGTTGGAATTATTAGCAACGGCGTAAATTCAGGTAACCCTATCATCAACCCAAGCCAAGCGGGTTCTTATACTATATTATTAGAAACAACTAATCAATACGGCTGTACTCGAGAAGATGAAATAGAAGTAAACGTAATTGACGCTAATGCTTTATTAAGTTTTGAAGAAGTAAAAGATTGTAATGGCGTAACTGTTTTATTTACCAATACAAGTACAGGTAATAATGACGATTACCTTTGGACATTTGGAGACCCAAGTGGAATTGATAATACTTCAGTTGAAGTCAATCCAAATCACACTTATCCAGGAGTTGGATCCTATCCTGTAACGCTTAGTTTGGAAACGAATGTTACTTGTGTAGATGATTATAATCAAGGAGTAGATATCGTGGCTCCAATTTTAGCATCTGAGTTTAGTTATGAATATTTAGAATGTGATGAAAATGGAATTACAATCCAGTTTAATGAGGAAACAATAAATCCACAAAATAATACTACAGCACTTTTCTGGGACTTTGGAAATGGAGAAACTTCTACCGCTAATAGCCCTCAGTTAACTTTTGCTGCGGATGTAGATTTAAATGTGACACTTACTATATTTACAGAATTAGATTGTGAATCAGTATCACAAGTACAAGCAATTGATGTAAGCATTATAGATGACATACAAAGTCCAGGTTCAATTCTTGCTTGTGAAAATGAAGGGCCACAAATGATTAACCTAAATGGGGATCCTGATTATATTTACGAATGGTCACCTGCTGCAGGATTGGATGATGCTAGTTCTCCAAACCCAATTGCTGACCCAGGAGTCACAACTGTTTATACAGTTACCATCACAGATAATAACGGAACCATACCTTGTTCCATTACTAGAGAAGTAGAGGTATTTGTACCTGCTTCCATTGAAATTGATTTACCACAAGATTTTAATACAGATTGTGAAGATTTTGCAGAAGTAACTGCACTTTCAAATAATCCAGATCTAACTTATGAATGGTTTGATGATAGCGGGAATCCAATTTCTGATAATGAAGTTTTGTCAGTGACAGGATTGTCTGGAGATAATTCTTACACCCTTATTGCAACAGACATTAATGGTTGTGAGCAGACGGAAAGATTAACAATTACAGGAACAGAATTAGATGTTTCAATTGATGACTTACAGTACATATGCATAAATGAAAGTGGAGAATTATCAGTAATTTCAAATACAGATCCAGAAGATGTGCTAACCATTAATTGGGTAGGGCCAAACATCATATCTGGAGGAAATACTTCCAACCCAGTAATTGATACTAACACACCTATAGAGACTACTTACTTTGTTGAAGTAGAAAACCAATATGGTTGTTCTGCTTCTGATAGTGTTACGGTTATTGTTTTAGACACTGCAGTGCCTAATCTAAACTATGGTCAATGTGAAGGTAGAACCATTAGTTTTTTCAACGATAGTCCAAGTGCAGTATATTATACCTGGGATTTTGGTGATGGCAATACAAGTAACGATCCTAACCCAGTACATACTTATGATGAAGAAGGGGACTATACTGTCACTTTGACCTTGCCTGATGGTAGTTCTTGTGATAATGATTTGTCCCTAGATATAAGTGTGGATGATATGCCAGATTTTCCCGTAGCATTTGATTTCTTCTACGATCAATGTGA
This sequence comes from uncultured Saprospiraceae bacterium, assembly GCA_937941095.1. GTDB lineage: Bacteria > Bacteroidota > Bacteroidia > Chitinophagales > Saprospiraceae > JALZVN01. Next base: position 35,685 of record CALDYJ010000039.1, read on the forward strand.
CAGTGAAGGATTAATTTCTTTTACTGATGAAACAGTATCTACAAATCAAGGAGAAATAATTTCTTGGAATTGGACATTTACACCAGGCACAAGCTCAACTGATCAGAATACTCAAATTATGGTGGATGAAAATGGAGAAGTTATGGTTACCCTTACGGTACTAACTGATGCTGGTTGTGAGTCCACACTTACTCAAGCTATTCCAGTTACTTTAATTGATACACAGGTAGACTTAGAAGATGTAATTGAGTGTATTGAGTTGGAGGCTGAGCTTAACAATGATCCTAATACTAACTATACTTATGAATGGTCACCTGGAGGCGGCTTAAGTGATCCAAATTCACCAAACCCTACAGTCATTGCTGGAAGCACAACTGAATATACAGTTACAATTACAGACAGCAGCCAAAACGGATGTACTTCTGTTCAATCGATGACCTTAGAGGTTCCTCCTGTTATAAACTTAGAAACGGCAGAAGACGAAATCCATTGTGAAGAATTGACAGTAGATATTTTTGCCTCTTCTGATGTTCAAGATGTTGACTACTTATGGTCCTTAGATTCAGATTTTAGTACGACCGTTGCTGAGACAAGTGAAATCTTAGCAGAGACGGGAAGACCAAATGTATATTATGTTATTGCAACAGATGAATTTGGTTGTACTGAGACAGGCGAAGTTATCGTGGCAGACTATAGTGTGCAAGTTGATCCTACCACACCAATAATAATTTGTGATGGAGATGAAGCGGAGTTGCAAGTCATTAATCAGTTAAGTGGAAGTGATACGTTGAACTTTTCTTGGACTGGACCAAACATTGTAGATGGAGAAAACAGTTCGAGTCCAATAATCAACCCAGATGAGACGTCTACGTATTTTGCAGAGATATCGAATCAGTTTGGTTGTTCAATTATCGATACAGTTATTGCAGAGGTGATTGATATGAATGCTTTAGTTACTGAGGTAACACCATTGACAGATACTATATATATAGGTAATGATACACAAATCAATGTTACTGATGGAGCATTTACATATGATTGGTCTCCATCATTTGGATTAGATGATTCCACGATTCCAGATCCACTTGCTAGTCCTGATGAGACAACTGAATATATTGTAACAGTTACAGATGATAATGGATGTACAACGACAAGAGCAGTTTCTATAGTTGTATTATCTAGAGCTTGTGACGAACCATTTATATTCTTTCCGAATGCATTTTCACCAAATAGTGATGGAGAAAATGACGTGCTTAGATTAAGAGCAAACGCACCATTTATTGACGAAGTTTATTGGATCGTTTATAATAGGTGGGGAGAGAAAGTTTTCGAAGGAAATGATTTAGATGATAGTTGGGATGGAACTTGTGAAGGAAAATTAGCTCAACCGGATGTATATGGATATTACTTGAGAGTAAGATGTACAGATGGAGATGAATTTATTAAAAAAGGAAATGTTACTATTCTTAGATAAACATTTTAGTTAAAACATAAAGGGCTCAAAGATTAATCTTTGAGCCCTTTTTTTATTTGATTGCTTGCGATAGTTAATACTGTTTTGATTATTGTACAATAATGGTAAGATGATCTGTTAAAGAAATCCACTTGTCATCAGTATTTAAAAAACTAGTATCCTCAGCAGTAAACTTAATAACATAAGTGCCAGGTGTACTAAATGAAACAGAAGTAATGCCGGATTTTGTGCTGGTAAAATTAACTCTTCCTGGTCCACTGTGTTTGTCCCAAGAAACTGGCAAATCTACTCTTACATCATCTAGAAATATTTCAGCACTAAGTTGAATGCTTTGGTTGATTCCTGTAGAAGTAGAACTTGCATTTATGTTAGTATAGTACCCTGTATTTACAGGAGCATTGTTCGTTAACGTATTTTTAGTTTGAGGCATTATTGATCTGATGAACTCAAAACGCTTATCCCAATAATCTGGATTCGAATGACCTGACTCCCTACGATTAAAAATGATTTTTCTATTAGTAAGTTGATTGGCTGCAGTCATTACAGAAGAGGGAGGACATACATCGTCCTCATAACTGACAAATAAAATAGAAGGCCCTTTAAATCTTTTTGCAAAATAAACAGCGTCAAAATACCTGGTCGCTTTAAGTGCATTTTGTTCATGACTAGGATCAAAAGAGTATGTGTTTCTAGAAGAAAATAAATAATGAGGATGTCCACTTGTTCTATCGTAGTGAAATCCAGCATGATGACATAGAGCAGGAACAGAAGCAACCAAAAGTTTTATCCTATCATCCAAGCCTGCCATTGAAATAGAAAGACCACCACCTTGACTAATACCCATTACACCTAAATTTTGTTTGTCGAAGTCCGGTCTAGTAAAAAGATAATTAATGGCTTGAACACCTCCTAAGAGACCATACCTATAATAGTTTTTATATTGATCGGTGTAATCATCTGGTTTGTATGCATTTGGGTCCCCTTGATCTGCTGGTGCATTATGGATACTGAGAACTACTATAATGGAGTTTAAGATTTCCGCATCAAATTCTCTAGGGAAAACATGTCCACCACCACTACCATAAGAAGGCATAGTAAGAAAGGCAGGAAAAGGGCCGTTTCCTTTTGGAACAGAAATAAAACCGTGTACTCTTCTCCCTTCAATATTTCCTAAACTTAATTGATAAGTATCCGATTTTGAGGTGCTGCTATAAGGACTTATTGCAGGGCTAATAGGAACAGCAGCTAATGCGTTTTTTTGTTGCGCCCAAAATTGATCAAAATCAGTAGGCTCACTTTCCATTGGTTGTAATTCAAAAGGAGAAACAGCAGCACCCGCAATGGTTGAGATTGCTCCTTGAACTTCACACAGTAAGAAGGCAGGTTCAAAGTAACTGAAAGGAATCTGGACAGTTTGCCCAGCCACCAATTCTATCGTCCCTTCTTCTAAAGCATGAGACCTAGCATCTAACTTAATCGTATAAGTAGCAGTTCCTGTATAATCAGAAAGAACGTTAAAGTTCATTAATTCTCCAACCTCATAAGTCGCTGTAGGTCTATCTGCTACTACATCTATTTGTGCTAAAACGGTAGAATTAAAACTACCTATTAGAAGAATAGCGACAATTGTATGCAACACTTTTGCGATATGTTCAGTATTCATTGATAACTGAATTTTATTCATAATAATTATTAAAAAAACCAACACACATATATAATTATTCTATATGTTTTTTGGCGCAATTTTGCTTAACTTTGATCAATATTTTCTACACCCTATGAGCATATACATCAAGACCTTTATCTTGTTTCTAATTGTATTGCTTCAGACGACCTGTCTGAAAGCTCAATCTTCCATAGAATTTATTAAAACTTTTGGCGCAAATTCCAATGATTTCTATACAAGCATTGGGTCTGATGGAGGGGATGGAATATTTTTACTCGGTTATAGCTCCTCAAATTACGGGATTTTCAATCAAAATAAAGGAAAGTATGACATTGTTATTCATCAAGTCAACCAAACAGGTGACTTAATTAACAATATTAACGATGGATCTATCCAAAATGATGTTAGCAATAGCCTGATTAATTTGGACGAAAAGCTATACATAGCCACATATTCCAATGCTCAAGAAGAAATTGCAAGCAAAATCTCAAGTTTTGATACCGAATTGAACAAAACACAAGATATTGATCTAAATCTAGAGGGGGCAGATTATCCAAAAAAGATGATTCCTTCGCTAGATGGAAACTTTTTTATATGTGGCAACAGCAATGGTGCAAAAAACAGATTTGGAGGTTGGGATATTTATGTATCAAAATATTCTAGTACAGGAAGCTTGATGTGGCAACAAAGTTATGGCGGACAGAAATTAGATGCTGTTAACGGCCTCCTTGAATTAAATGATGGCTCCTTAATCTTAACCGGTTTTACTTATTCAGATGATGGATTTATAAATGAATCTAAGGGTAAAAAAGATGCTTGGGTAATGAAGCTTAGCTCATCAGGAGAAAAATTATGGGCAATAAATCTAGGAACAGAAGGTTTCGAGACTTTAGTGGATGCTCAACTATCTAATGATGGAATTTTATTGGCCGGAACAAAAGGGGTGTTTGATTATTCAAACCCTATCTCAAAAGGCATATATCAAGATCAAATCTGGCTTGTCAAAATAAACTTTGAAGGACTCGTCCAGTGGGAAAAAACATACGGTGGATTAGGAAATGAAAGAACATGTGCTTTTATAAAAACAAATGAAGGATATTTGATCTCTGCAACTTCTGATTCTAAAGATGGACTCAGTGCAGGAAATAAAGGTAAAACAGACGCATTAATTCTTAGCATAGATGCTAATGGTGAAATCCTTTGGAATAGGTTGTTAGGGGGTGAAGGTAAAGATGAATTAAGTACTGCCTTCCAAGATTCAAAAGGTAAATTATGGTTAGCAGGATACACAGATTCAAAAAATGGAGATATTCCTCAGACCTTTGGAGAAAAAGATGGGTGGCTTGTAAAATTAGAAGGAACAGCACCAAGCTTTAGCCTTAACTTAGGACAAGATCGAAGCATTTGCTTAGGGGAAAATGTTAGTATAGACGCTACCCTTCCAACATGTAATTGCAGCTACCTTTGGAGTGACGGAAGCACTCAATCCATTAAAGAAATTTCACCTACAGAAGACATTACTTATGGCCTAACAATAACTGATGATCAAGGCAATTCAGCAAGTGATGGCATTAATATTATTGTTAATCCTTTGCCTAATGCAGATTGGATTGCAAACGATCCTACATGTGCAGGAATACAGAATGGTTCCATTCAATTGAACAATGTTTCAGGACAAGATCCAATACAATTTTCATGGAACGGATTCAATGGTTCAGATAGACTTTTAAATTTAGGTGCAGGTAGTTTTGAACTTACCTTACTTGATGCCAATCAATGCACAAATTCTTTTGCATTTGAACTCAATGAACCAGAGCTTCTTTTGGTTACAGCTGACATTAATGCTTTGGCTTGTAATGGAAATGCTACAGGCTCTATTACCTTAAGTGTAGATGGAGGACTTGCTCCATATACATATCTGTGGAGCACTGGTGCAAGAGAAGAAAAAATTGAGCATTTAGAAGCTGGTTTATATGAAGTGACCATAACCGACGCTAATGAATGCGAGTTAATAGAATCTTATACCTTAAATGATGTTTCAGGAATCTCCATAGCAGTGAGTACAGAACGTGTTTCTTGTTTCGGAGGTGCTGATGGACAATTAAGTGTGGCTGTTGTTGGAGGCTCAGGTGTTTATGATTTCTCTTGGAACAATGGAGCAAGTGAAAGTGAATTAGATCAACTTTCTGCAGGTTTTTACATATTGACTTTAACGGACTCTAACGATTGTGAAACCATAACTCAAATTCAAATACATGAACCTAGTGAAATAATAGTAAGTGAAACTTTAGCAATGGAATCCTGCTTTGAATCTGGAGATGGATCAATCGAAATTCTTGTTGAGGGAGGAACTGGAACGTATACTTATTTGTGGAATAATGATAATGTTGATCAAAATCAATACGACTTAAGTGCAGGAATTTACAGTGTAATTGTAAAAGATGAAAATGCTTGTGAACAAACATTTGAATTTATTCTAGCCCCTAAAGAAGAACTTGTTTTAGAATCTCAATTATACGGTTCCTATTGTAATGGATCAACTGATGGAAGCATTGAACTGAATGTCTTAAATGCTCAAGGTGAATTAAACATCGAATGGGATAATGACTTAGAAGGTTTGAACCCTCAAAATTTATCAGCTGGAACTTATGAAGTCAACATCACCGATGAAAATGGCTGTTCCGTTTCGGAAATCTTTGAACTATTCGAAGCTCCAGAAATTGAAGTTGTTTATGACCTCGAAAATGCTTCTTGTTTTGAAGGGGCAAATGGGTTTATTGAAATCACAGAAATAATTGGTAAAGGCCCTTTTGTAATCAATTGGGATTCAGGAATTGAGGATTTAAAAATTACGGATCTTTCAGCCGGACTTCATTCTGTTACCATTTTAGATGCTAATGATTGTTCAAAAGTTTTTGATTTTGAAATAGAAGAACCAGTTGAATTAAATGTTGAATTAACTACAGAAAATGTCATATGTTTTGGAGAAGAAACAGGTTCAGCTACCGCCATGCCTAGCGGCGGTACAGCACCATATACTTACAGTTGGTATGATGCGGATTTAAATGAACTTGAAAATGTAGAGAGTTTAAGTATGCTCAAAGCAGGGGTTTATAACTTGCTCGTTATTGATGCAAATGCATGTGAGTTTGAAACTTCATTTGAAATTGAAGAAAGCGAAAGATTAAGTCCAAGTTTTCAAATTAGAGATGCCACTTGTCCAGGTATAGATAATGGCATGCTAAAAGCAAATTTGGAAAACGAATCAGATTATAATTTTGCATGGTCAAATGGAGGGCAAGGCTCTTCTATTGAAAACTTAGGGGCAGGAAATTTCTTTTTAAGTGTGACCAATGATTTTGGTTGTGAAACGGTGTTTCAGTTTTTTGTAAAACAACCATCTCCCTTTGAATTGGTTTATGGATTGCAAGATGAAAAATGTTATGGAGACCATAATGGAGAAATAGCTGTTTCATTTTCTGGAGGGACTGAGCCATACAACTACCTTTGGTCAAACGGACAAACAGAAGCCTTCATCAAAGAATTAATTCCAGGCACTTATGATCTGAATATTAGTGATGATAATGATTGTACTTTTGACACAAGTTTTGTGGTTGAAGAAGCTAGCGAAATTTTCATAGATGAGACTTTAGTAGATGCAGATAAGGATCTTGAAAATGGAAGCATCACACTTGAAGTGAATGGAGGTGTTATGCCTTATCGAATTATGTGGAACAATGGCCGAGAAGGAGAAGAACTAAATAATCTTTCATCAGGAACCTACAGTTTTACACTGACTGATGGAGTAGGCTGTAAAATATTTGGAGGATATGAAATAGAAGAAATCATTCCCACAGCGTATTCTCTTATTCAAAAAAAGACTTTTGAAATTTATCCTAATCCAACAACTGGCATTTTAAACATAGAAAAGTTATCCAATAACAAAGATTTTGAGGTTAAGATTTTTGATGTAAATGGCCATAAAAGAAAAGAGTGGAACTACAACAATGGCTTACAATCATTTTCTTTGGATGTAAAAGATTTAAATGCGGGCATTTATTTCGTCGAAATAAAAGAATTTAATACCATTTCGAGGGTAAAAATTATAGTTCAAAAGGCTTATTAGTGGTCTTTTAGACTTATAAACCTTATATTTGATAGCTTACTAAAAGCAAGTTTTAATACCGTTTATCCCTGCCGTTTATAGAACCGAGTTTACAATTTAACCATCTTACTCTATGCATCAGACACCATGGACCTGGCTTACGAGTCGTCGATTATTAGCGTGTTTGTTAATGTCCTTTCCCTTCTTATTGCTTCATGCACAGGATCCTTGTTCGTTTTCACTCGATGTTGATTGGCAAATGAATTATGGAGGTACAAATTCAGAAATAGCAAAAAATTCTAGACCAACCAACGATGGCGGCTTTGTTGTATTCGGTCATACCTTGAGTGATGACATTGATGTTGCTAATAATTTTGGTGGGGTAGATTATTGGCTTGTTAAAACTGATCAATTTGGAAATGTACAATGGGAAAATAATTATGGTGGTTCAAGTACAGACCTTGGAGCTTCAATAGTGCAAACTTCTGACAATGGATTTTTGATGATCGGAGGATCTCTTTCAAACGATCAAGATATATCAAGTCCTAAAGGGTCCTATGACATGTGGATGATTAAAGTCGATGCTAATGGAAACAAGCTGTGGGATAAATCTTATGGTGGCACCAGAAACGATAGAGCTTCATGGTTAGAAAAAACATCAGATGGCGGTTATGTGATTTGTGGTACTACGAGTTCTTCAGATGGCGATGTGAATGAAAACAAAGGCGTGACCGACGCCTTAATCGTTAAATTGGATGTAAATGCTAATGTCCAATGGACAAAGACCGTTGGAGGGAGCTCAGAAGATTTTGCAAATCATATTCAACAAACATCAGATGGCGGTTTTATTGTAACAGGTGGAACATTTTCAACGGATGGAGACATTACAAATAATCAAGGAGATTTAGATGTTATGATTTTCAAGTTAGATGCAAGTGGTAATCTTTCATGGATCAATACAATTGGTGGCAGTGGTTTAGAATGGGGAAATTGCATCAAAGAAGCTTCAGATGGTACATTCGTATCTACTGGTGCAACGGATTCAAATAATGGAGACTTCTCTCAAAATCAAGGATCTCGAGATCTATGGTTTGCTAAACTAGACAATGGAGGAAACCTGATTTGGAATCAATCTTATGGAAGTTCAAAAGATGAAATAGGAAATGCCATAATCGAAACACCATCAAATGGTTTTTTAGTTGCAGGTCATGCTGAGTTTACAGACGGAGACGTCTCTGCAAATAACGGTATTCTTGATGTCTGGTTGATAAATACCACACTTGAAGGAGACCTCGTTCAAGATTACAACTATGGAGGATCTTTATCAGAAATGTCCGAAGACCTTAGATTTACTCAAGATGGAGGATTGATCCTTACAGGATTTTCTGAATCTAAGGACATTGATTTAAATTCTAATGAAGGTCAAGCTGATTTTTGGCTTTTAAAATTCAAACCCATAGGTTCTGGTTTGCTACAACCAGACTTAGGGGAAGATGAATTTTTATGTGTCCCTCAAAATATATTTTTTAATGTAGAAATCAGCGATTGCTCTGATTGCTCTTACCTTTGGACAGACGGGAGTACAGAGGCTAATCGATTGGTCTACTTTGAAGAATCAACAAATTTGGGTCTGACCATAAGCAATGCAAATGGATGCTCTGTTTCAGATGACATTAACGTCATCTTGTCTGATTTAGAAATTGTAATAGATTTTTCAAACCCTTCAGGTTGTTTAGCTAATGGATCTATCATGGCTACTGCTACAGGAGGCTCTGGACAATATACTTATAGCTGGAGTAATCAAGTGATGGGTCAAGTAAATCAAGGATTAAACAGCGGCTCTTACAACCTGACCTTGAGTGATGGAGTTTGTGATTTGCGAGAAACCGTCTTGTTGGGAAATGAAAACGCAAATTTCCCACAGTTTGATTTAGGAGAAGATCGCTTTTTATGTAACGAAGAAACCCTTGACTTAATTATTGATCTCGAAAATGTTGATGTGCTGTGGAGTGACGGAAGTAGTTCAGGGGTGCTGACAGTTTCTGAACCTGGATTATATGCAGTGACGGTTACAAACAGTGACGGTTGTAGTAGCGTGGATGAGCTTAATGTAAATCAAGATGTAATCAATTTTAGTTTTGGTGAAGACATAAGTACTTGTGCGGAGGAATATACTTTTGATACCTTTTTAAAATTCTATGAGCATCTTTGGTCAACCGGTGAGAGATCACCTTCAATAACTGTCTTTGAAACAGGTCTTTATGAATTAACCATTACTTCGCCATCAGGATGTACTTTAGAAGAAGATGTTTTTATTGACTTTTCTGAAAATCTATCTCTAGAGCTTGGATTGGATGTAGAAACGTGCGATTCGTCTTACACCATTGTTAGTTCACTTAGTGCTGATCAATACTTATGGAGTACAGGAGAGACTACTGATTTTATCACTGTTACGGAATCAGGAACTTATGGATTAACCATTTCTGAAACAGAAGCTTGTACTTCTGAAGATGAAATTGTAATTGAATTTATAGATGGAATAAGTTTAGAATTAGGAGAAGATCAAGAAAGCTGTGACCCCTTATTATTGAACCCGGGTATTTCACAGGTAGATTACAAATGGTCAAATGGCAGTAACGGAGTGGCCTTATTAGCACAAGAAACCGGGATGTATGCTTTGACTATAACAAACAACTTAGGTTGTTCGGCAATAGATTCTGTTTATGTTGAAATCAATGATTATCCAAGCTTCGCTTTACCAGATACATTAAGTTCTTGCCAAAGCATCAAATTCGATTTTTCAGATTCTGACTATGATTTCTTATGGTCAAATGGCGAAAGTGGCTCTCAGGTTGAAATTGAAGAAGTAGGTGATTATATGATCACCGTTAGCAACAGTGGGGGCTGTACTCTTGTAGAAAATATTTATGTAAACATCACTAACGAATTAGCCTTTGACTTTGGGGAAGACATCGTGTCCTGTGAAGCGTTTGAATTAAGTACAAGTTTATTGGGCTTGGATTATGAATGGTCTACTGGTGCAGAAACAGAAAGTATTTTGATTACCGAAACTGGTAACTATGCTTTAACCGTTTCAGATGGATCAGGTTGTTCTGCCATTGATGAAATTAATGTGGAAATAAATGCATTGCCTCCTTTAGATCTTGGAGAAGATCTTGTCAGTTGTTCTTCCGTTTTACTTGAAACAGAAGATGAAGGGTTTAACTATTTATGGTCAGACGGCACTTCTTCCTCATCGCTATTGGTTGAATCAAATGGATCTTATGAATTGACAATCACTAATGATCAAGGATGTAGCATCGCCGATACAATAAACGTAACCATTGCTGAAGAATTAAACTTAGAACTTGGGGAAGACCTAACAAGTTGTGAAGGAATAAACTTATCAGCAGGTTCCTTTTCTAATGACATTATGTACCTCTGGTCTGATGGAACCACAGAAGAAGAAATTTTTATTGAATCAAGCGGACTATACTACTTGACCATTACGGATGGGATAGCATGTTCTGCAGCTGATTCAATAAACATAACAATAGAAGAGCCTATTCTATTTGAGCTAGGAGAGGACATCGAAGCTTGTGGGTCAATAGAAATTCACGCTCCAACTAAGGGAGCAAGTTATCTTTGGTCTACAGGAGATGTTGGGACAAGTACCCTTGTGGTAGAAACTGGAGTAGTAAGTTTAATAATTAGTACAGAAGGATCATGCGAAAGCAAGGATAGCGTTTTAGTAACTATAAGCGAAGGCTTCGAGCTAGAAGTGTTTAAACAAGATCTTGATTGCGCTGGAGATCAAAACGGCTTCATCAATCTTTCTGTGAATGGAGCGAATGGAAATGCCAGCTACCTCTGGGATGATGCTGTTACTGCTAGCGACAGAAGTGATTTGAGTGCTGGTATTTATACAGTTACCATAAGCGATGAGGCTGACTGTGAACAAATAAAATCGATTGAAATAATAGAACCTCCGGCCATAGAAATTAACTTAGAATCCATCAAACACATTTCTTGCGACAATGTGATAGGTGAGGTTAATGTAAGTGCAAGCGGAGGACTTGGAGAACTTACTTATGCTTGGGATCACATCAATGGGCAAGGTAATCGACTTGTAATAAGTGAAGGAGGATTTTATACATTGACCGTAAGCGATGAAAATAATTGTACTAATGAAAAAACATTTGAAGTTTATGAAAGTGAAAACCTATTGGTCTTTGTTGATAGCATAGTCGGAAATCCTTGTCCTGGATTGGTGCAAGGCTATCTTAGCATAGATGTATTGACAGGGACTGGACCATATACCTATGAATTGCTAGATGTAAATTCAGGAAGCACTAGTCTTCATGATGGACCCATATTTTCTAACTTAGAATCAGGGCAATATTCTGTTGAGGTAACAGATGCTACAGGTTGCTCTTCAGTATTAGATTTTAGCATCGAGTCACCTGTAGAGATAGAACTAAATTTAGATGCTAGTTCTTCTTGTGGCGATCTTGGCTTTGCATTTACAGAGGTAACTGGAGGGCTAGGACCTTACATCTACACCTGGAGTACTGGAGATACCACAAAATTTGTTACAGAACTTATTAGCGGCACTTATGGATTAACGGTGATGGATGTCGAAGGCTGTACACATGATACGAGCTTCGTGATTTTAAACTTTGATGAAATTTTATATGAATTAGACATTCAAGAGGTATCTTGTTATGGTGAAAAAGATGCTTCGATAACTATTGAAATTACACAAGGGACTCCACCTTATGTTTATGAGTGGACGAATGGAGCAGGAAGCAATCCTACTGCTGATTCCTTAGGAGCATTTAATTATACTGTTTTTGTTACGGATGACAATGGCTGTACAATAGCTGCGACAACAGAAATCAATCAGCCTGACCCGATAGATATTCAATCAGACATTGAAAACGTACAAGTTACTTCTGACGGCTCAATAAGTTTAACAGTCAATGGAGGGACAAGTCCATATGAATATTTATGGTCTCAAGGAGCGACAACTTCTTCAATAACAGGATTACCAGTCGGGGTTTATTCAGTCACAATCACTGATGCTAACGATTGCATGTATGTCGAAGAATACGAAATCACTGACTTGGTTGCTTTACACCATAGCTTCGCAGAAAGTATACATGTTTATCCAAACCCAAGCGATGGAATACTATACCTAGAAGGCCAAAGTGATGAAGACTTGCAAGTAGAGGTTTTAAATGCATTAGGTCAAAGCCTATTTCTACAATTCGTTCCTCAAGGAAATTTAAATCAAAGATTAAACATTCAGGTTTTAAATCCTGGGATTTATTTCCTTCGTTTTAAAAATGATAAACATTTCTCTGAATCAATCAAGATCCTTAAATTGTAAAAAAAATAGGTTGAATAAAATCATCCTTTCTTTATTTCTATTCTTCAACTACCAATTTATGGATGCACAACAATTTGCTAATCAGCTCTTTAATGCCTATGATGATTTTAAAGAAACTAAATTAAGCCACCGAAGATTTAAACATGCCGATATAGTTCCTTTGATAGAAAAATTGTCTGAGCATGACGATTTCAAAGTAGTCAAAGCTGGTAAGTCTGTTGAAGAGAAAGATATCTTTCACATCACTTATGGTCAAGGCGACATCGTTTTACTTTTATGGTCTCAAATGCATGGAGATGAAGCAACAGCTACCATGGCATTATTTGATCTGTTTAATTTTTTATCGGCTGATCATCCAGCATTTAGTGATTTTCGAGCAGCGATTAAAAATAAACTGAGCATTCATTTTATTCCTATGTTAAACCCTGATGGAGCAGACAGGTTTCAACGAAGGAATGCTATGAATGTAGATCTTAATCGCGATGCGCAAAAATTGGAATTTCCAGAGTCTCAGGTTTTAAAAAAAGTCCGTGATGAAACCCAAGCGGATTTTGGATTTAACTTGCATGATCAAAGTAAATACTACAATGTTGCCTTAACAGAGAATACAGCTGCCTTATCTTTTTTGGCTCCAGCTTATGATTATGAAAAAGGCATTAATGGAACAAGAGAAAAGGCCATGCAATTAATTGCCGTCATGAATGAAACGGTTCAACAGTTTTTACCTGGCCACGTAGGACGTTACAACGATGATTTTGAGCCCCGAGCTTTTGGAGACAACATTCAAAAATGGGGAACGAGTACCATTTTAGTTGAGGCTGGAGGAATTAGAGGGGACGAAGAAAAACAGCTAAATCGCAAAGTTCATTTTTGCCTCTTATTAAGTGCTTTTATTTCTTTAGCAGATGGTAGCTACAGCAGTAAGAACGTTGCCGCTTACGAAGCCATACCAAAAAATGATAGAAAGATGGCGGACTTAATCTTGCGCAATGTTGAACTTACAGCGGATGGCAAAACAAAAAGTGTTGACATTTCTTTTAAAAGTGATGAGGTTCAAAACGATGATGCTACCGCATTTTACAACAAAGGATACATAGATGATATCGGGGATTTGTCTACCTTTTATGGTTATACAGAATTCGATGCTGGTGCATATTCCTTAAAAAAAGGAAAATTAGGAGAGATTTCAGACCCCGAGGACATAGATCAGCTTAAATGCTTAAAGAAAAGGTATGGTGATTTACTGTGGCCTGGGATTAAGAATCACTTTAAATACAAGCATTTTGATGTGAATATCCATGAAAGAAAGGAAGAAATGGAGGATGAGATAAGTCCTGGCAAGAATCCTTCCCTGTTTTTAGTTAAAGAAGGCAAAATTAGGTATGCAATTGTAAATGCTAAGCTGATAAAGGTGCAATAAGGCAAGAATTCACTTAAACCTTCATTGCATTTTATCGTATTCTTTACTAGATTTGTACAAAATTAATAGCAAAAGATGGGCGAGTCCGTTAAAGCCTCAAAAGGCATAGATTTTATCCTTTTTATAGTATCATTAGCAGTCATGATTTTCTTGTTGATCTTCTTCAACGAGTGGTTTTGGTTGGCTTTACCGACTACTTTAACCTATTTGGTGAAGTGGTTAGGCGTGATCTAATCATTCGATTTCCGGATAATATTCCATATCCACATTTTTCCGACTTTTAACTGCAAAAGTTATCTGACCTACGTGGTAAGAGAAATGTTCTATTACATGCACGATAATGCTTAGCCCGTCTTCTTCATAGATTTGTACGGCCCTTTTGGTGACCAAATCATCTACAGTTATCGATGCAATGGTTTCCTTAATTTCAACACCTAATTTATTCAAATCCAAGGAGAGTTTGGCTACAGGGATAGGCCCTCTTTCTGAAAATTCTATAGGTCTATTTCTAATGTCTGGTTTATTTCCTAAGCCACTTATTAGCCATTGCCTTACATTGCCACACAAATGAAGACAAAGATTTCCGATGCTAACGGTTTCTTCATTTGGCCGAAACCAAATTTCTTCATCACTGAGTTTGGAAAGACATTTTATAATCCTTGGAATGCCTTCTTCCAATAATCTCTTTTCAGCTTCTTTTTTTAATGCAGCTAACAAGTATTCAGACTTTTCATTTGACATACCCTAAATTATTTTCTACTTATTAAATGATATCTATATGCGAATTGATAAATTTGTATAATGAAAGATACATACAAAAAGTTGATTGATGAATACTACAAAGAAGATGACATCAAATTAATAGTAAAGGAACAAATGAAAGATTCCAACTTTCAAAAATGGGAGGACTTGATCGTTCATTTAAAAGACAGCTTCAAAAAAGATGTCTACGACACAAGCTCTGCTTTCATGCCTTGCTATTCTTGTGAATTTGTAATTGACGCAAAGCAAGGAGACTCCCTTTGGTTCGCCCGAACCATTCAACTAAAGAAAAGTTTTATTGATCCATATTGGAGCATCTACGGCATGTTCATGGCTTTTGAAAAAACCAGTAAAGAAAACATTAGTCACAAGCCTTCTATGATTACTTCAGACAAAGGGATTTATGGAGAATTCATGCGTGCCATTAAAGCGGAGATACATTCCTTAAATAAGAATGCTTCTTTTGTTTCTCATCAAGAGATGAAAAAGCCTTATGAAAAATATGATTTGGCTTATTGTAATGGCAAGCAGAGTTATTATAATTACTTCTTTTCTTCCTTAGATTTTGAAGATTTTCACAACATCTAATTCAGTAAATAAATGATTTCTCGAAAGAAGATGTATTGCCCATCGCATCTGTCAACACTAAAGAGAAATTGTGCTTACCTTTTGCAAGCTTAGCATCGAGCTCATGGTAAAGTAGGTCTTTCTTGCCATCAAACTGCATAAGGACCCATAGGCCGTCTATTTTGCCTTCGTATTTTAAACCCGCCACATTTCTAGCAGTATTGAAATTGTCCCTTATTTTAAATTTAATACTAGACTTAGCATCCAGCTTGTTTGGAAAATTTAGCACTTCAATTGTTGGAGCAAGCTCATCCGTTTTTATGCAAAAATCTCCTAAGGATCTAACTTTGGTATTTAAGTATTCTCCTGTCCATGTCCCACCACAATTGCTGTACCGACCATTCTTGTCACAATAAGCAATAAATGCTTTGTCGTATTTAGCCAAGGGTAAGTTTATTGCTTTAATGGATAATTGATAATAAGTGTGGACAGGTGTTTTGTAGTCATCGATGTGATAAACTTTTGAATAGATGTTGTGAGAGCTATCAATAGAAGCACTATAGTCCATATATAGATTTTCATATAAACATCCTTTAGGAAATTGAATTTCTATCCCATCTGCAACTATCATGTTTTCTTGATCATGATATAATTTATAGTTGTAGATTTTTGAAGATGTTTGTTCCGTATTTTTTCGTTTGACCCAAAAAGATAAAACACTCATGTTCCTATCTGCATCCGTAACTTCAAACCTTATCTTTTGACTTTTATATTCAGAAAGTTCTACTACTCCTCTATTGGCAGCATGATTATAGATCGATAATTCGTTACCAGGTAAGGTGTAACAACGATTGAAGTAATCCTTTAAACTGACCTGCTCTTTGTAGTCTAAGTGAGCATTGATGAATCGACTTTCGTCGAATGAAAACTTCTCCATGTCGAAACTGTAATACAAGGAATCGTCCACAAACATTTCGAGGGCATATATACCATTTAAGTTTCCTGCTCCATTCATTTGATCATAAGATTCTAAGGAAAATCCTACTCGCCACGATGGGATCATAAGCGTGTCCTTTTCTAGAGCATAAGCAGTTCCGCGTTTTTGAGCAGCCCATTTTCTTTCTTCAAGCGCTTCGTGCTTATCATTCAAGGCATAAGTTTTTATCCCTTGGATAATAGGTTTAATACTGTCTTTGACTTTAAAACCGAATAAAAGCGGATTAATGGGGACTTCTGATTGGCTGTCCCTAATTTCAAAATGAAGATGTGGACCAAAAGACCTTCCTGACAAACCTAAGCTGCCTATTTTTTGCCCTTGACTAAAAACAAATTTTTCTTTTGGTGGATACTTAGTCAATTCAAATTTTTGTTCAAGGTGTTGTTGCTCCTTGATGTAAGCTTCTATCTCAGGTTTAAATGTTTTTAAATGAGCATAGACACTGGTATAACCGTTAGGATGGTCAATGTATAGTGCTTTACCATATCCACCTGCAGCAACATTAATTCTCGAGACAAAACCTTCTGCCACGGCATAAATGTCTTCTCCGATCTTTCCTTGATAAGCCTTGATGTCTATTCCTGCATGCAAGTGATTAGGTCTTAATTCACCAAAGGTCCCAGATAAGGTAATTTCATGTCCAACAGGTGAACTGAAATAATCTGTCGGATATTTAGGTTCGATGCTTTGGTTTTTGAATGAAGTTAAACCAAGGGTAAGAAATATAAGGATGAATGTAAATCGGATCATGAATTATTTAACTAAAAAGGCCTGTCCATTTTTCAGGAATGGTTTTGTGTATTTGATTTTGGTCCAACAAACTTAAAAATTCTGTACGTGAAATACTATTCGCGCCCAAACTTCCTAAATGAGCAGTCTCTTGCTGGCAATCAATCAATTGATAATCTTTTTCTTTCAATTTATTAACGAGGGATATGAATCCAAATTTTGAGGCATTACTAACTTTTGCAAACATGGACTCTCCAAAAAACATTTTTCCTAAAGCAATGCCATAAAGTCCTCCTACTAATTCTTCCTCTTGCCAAACTTCAACTGAATGTGCATAGCCCAATTCATGTAACCTGATGTAGGCATCAATCATAGATTTTGTTATCCAAGTACCGCCTAATTGTCCTTTTCTCATTTTTTTACTACAGGCCTCAATCACCTTTGCAAAATTTTGATCACAAGTAAGGTTAAATTTTTTTTGATTGAAATAAGGCCTCATCGATTTAGAGACTTTTAGATCATCTGGGAAAAGAACAAAACGAGGATCTGGTGACCACCAAATGATTGGATCATCTGGGTTAAACCAAGGGAAAATACCTTTGCTATAAGCGAGTAATAATCTTTCAGGAGATAGGTCACCACCAATGGCTAGTATACCATCTGGATTGGCAAGATCAGCATGTGGAAAATTGATACGATCTTTTTTCAACCAGTACAAAAATGATTCTGTTTAATGCGGGATGTAATTAATCTATACCTTCTATTACTGCAGAAAGTCCTCTATCTATCAAAGCATCTTTCAGTGGCTTTAGCACCTGTAGTGGTGCAGTTTTTACAGCGGCTCTTCCTTTGAAATGAATAAGTAAAGATAGCTGTTCTGATTGCTGATAGCTGTGGCCAATGATTTCTATGAAGCACTGGATCACCCAATCAAAAGTATTGTGGTCATCATTATACACGACCAATTCACTTTGCTCTCCTGTATCTTCAGCAATTTCTTCTTCGAGGAGTAATTCTTCTAACTCCTCTACTGATCCAAATGTCAACATATTTAAACAATCTTCTTTTTTCATAATATCGTTTTGTTTGGCTATAATCCGTGATGATAACTAATTTAAGGAAGATAGAATTTCCTTCATCGCTTCATAATTTGGTTCGTCTCCAGGGCTTGGACAAGTCTCAGCATATTTTATGATGCCTTCTTTATCGATAATGTATGCTGATCTTTTAGCGACACCTTTTAATCCAAATGCTGGAAACTCCTCATATATGGTATCATAAGCCCTAATGGCAGTTTTGTTAAAGTCTGACAGCAATGGGAAGTTGAGCGCTTGCTCTGTTTTGAACTTTTCTAATACGAAAGGGGAATCTATGGAAACTCCCAATACTTGGGCATTCCATTCATTCATTTGAGCCATGCTATCTCTCATTTCACACATTTCCTTTGTACAAACCCCTGTAAAAGCAAAAGGGAAGAACAAAAGAACGATGTTTTTTCCTCTGTAATCTGTCAGATTCACCTCTTTCTTATCATCAGAAATTAGTGTGAATTCTGGCGCTAGGCTACCTACCTCAATCATATTATGTTTCTTTTTATAGTTTAAAGACGGCAAAATACGGGAAAATCTCGATTTGTGGAAGAGTCTCTGACGGACAAATCAAATATAAGAAATTATTTGTTTTTAATTAATATTAAATATTTATATGTGTTGATGTTTTTTATACTACATTACCCACATCATCATGTGGTTACAACACATTCGATTAAGACTTAATTTTACCCTGTAAATAATACAAACCAATAGATTTTTCAAAAAACCAATAATATGAAAAACAAAATTTATTTCATGCTTGCTTGTTGCTTTTTTATCATGTCAAACATCCAAGCACAAAAAGGAAACTCTCAAGGATCTTCAGAAGCTGAAGGAAGATCAACTGGCATACCAATCTCAGCACAAGTAGAAATTGAGCTCGATGATCTCTCAGATGGCATCGGTATTCAAAGTAAGAATGCCAATAGTTTTACGGTCTTGAGATTGCATAATGATCTTGGGACAAAAGGCGGAGGCATGCTTTTGCTAAACTCTAATAAATCATTTTCTTCAGGCCCAGATGAAGGAGATCTCTACTTTTTTACTAGTCCAAATCAACCAATTGTTTTCGCTCCGGGTGATCAAACCACCCGCCTACACATCGAAGCAAATGGTTTTATAGGGATAGGAACCACAGTGCCTAAAGTGAAATTACACATAGATGGAGGTTCAGATGCGTCCTTATCAAATGGTTCTGGATTCCTTTTGTTAGGCAAAGAAACAGCTCAAAATTTAGTTATTGATCAGAACAAAATCCAAGCTAGAAATAATGGACTTGCGGATGATTTGTTTTTAAACACAGCAGGAGGAAAAGTTGCTATTGGAGACATCAGTCCCAATGAAGACCTCGATGTAAAAGGGAGGATGGCTGTTAGAGGACCGGAATCATTTGGAATAACAATGAGGGGAAGCAATGTCGATGATATCTTTGGAGCAATCAGAAACATTGATGCATCAAATACATATAGCCATGGATTTAATTTTACGGATACAGCTTTTGAACCTTATGATGACGATGATCTAACTTTGGGTTCAGCGTCTTACAGATGGAAGGAGGTTTTTGCTTTAAATGCTACCATAAGCACATCAGATTTAAGGCTAAAGAAGAATATTGAAACCATCAATTATGGCCTAGACGTAATTGAGCAGTTGAGACCAGTTACTTATGAATGGAAAAATGAAAAAGAAGGTAAAGTTCGCTTAGGTTTTATAGCTCAAGAAATGGAAAAGGTGATTCCAGAAATAGTCGTTAAATCGGATCCAACAAAGAACAAATCACACCTTCAAAAAACTCAGGCTAAAAGAAACTTAGAAGATGCTTATGGCATCAGATACGACGGATTGATTCCAGTACTCACTAAGGGTATCCAAGAGCTTCATCAAGAAAACGAAGCACTCAAAGCAAGGCTAGCCAAGATGGAAGCACAAATTGAAATCCTGATGAAAAAATAGTTTTAAAGTCTAAGAAAGATCTTGCCTTAGCAAGAATTCGTCATAAAAAAAGAGGCTGTCTCATAAGTTGAGGCGGCCTCTTTTTTATATACGGCATATTAATTATATTTAGAGTATGCCAAAAAAGAAAAGAAAACCAGTATTCAAGCCTTACTATCCAGATCAGTTAAGTCTATTGCCACCAAGTTTGGATGAATTGATACCATCAAATCATGTAGTACGAGTAGTAAAAGAAGTAATTGATAAATTAGGTGTAGATCCTATAGTAAAAAAGTACAGCGGAGGGGGAAGATCCCCTTTTCATCCCAAGCTAATGTTGAAGCTATTGATCTATGGATATTTGAGTAATATCTACTCTTCAAGAAAGTTAGAAGCCGCTACCCAAAGCAACATACATTATATGTGGCTAGCCGGGATGCAACGTCCAGACCATAATACGATAAATAGATTCCGCTCAGAAAAACTAAAAG
Source organism: uncultured Saprospiraceae bacterium (assembly GCA_937941095.1). GTDB lineage: Bacteria > Bacteroidota > Bacteroidia > Chitinophagales > Saprospiraceae > JALZVN01. The sequence continues at coordinate 56,311 of CALDYJ010000039.1, forward strand.
GAGTACTGAAGGAAGTATTTGGTCAAGTAGTAAAGCTAATGTTAGAATCAAAACTAGTAAGTTTAAAAAGAGTGTATGTAGATGGGACAAAGTTAGAGGCGAATGCAAATAAGTACACATTCGTATGGGGTAAATCGATACAGAATTATAAGGAAAAGATAAAAGATCAGCTTGTAGAACTGTGGGATTATACACAAACGGTAGCAGCGCAAGAGATGAAGGATAATGATCCGACGTATTATGAAGAAATAGATTCAGAAAAAGTAAGACGAACAATACAGACCATAAATACAGCATTGAAGGACAATCCAAATGTTGATAAGAAAAAGAAAGAGAAACTAAATTATGCTAAGCGAGAATGGCCATCAAAGCTAGATAAGTATAAAGCTCAACAGGAAATATTAGGGCCAAGAAATTCGTACTCAAAAACAGATCATGATGCGACCTTCATGCACATGAAAGATGATCACATGCGCAATGGACAACTCAAAGCAGCTTATAATCTGCAAATAAGTACCTGCGATCAATACATTCTAAACTATGACATTTATCAAAATCCAACAGATACATTAACACTTCCTGATCACCTAAAAGAATTCCAAAAGTTATATGATAATTACCCAGAAATAGTAGTAGCAGACTCAGGATATGGGTCTCATGAAAATTATGAGTTTTTGAAAGACATAGAAGCAGAAGCATTTGTGAAGTATAGTTACTTTCATAAGGAAGAGAAGCAAAAAGGAAAAGGAGATAAAAAATATCCCTTCAAACCAGATTACCTACATTACAATAAAGAAGAAGATTATTTTATTTGCCCAATGGGTCAAAAAATGGAACACAAGTACAATACAAAAAGAAAGACTAAATCAGGATTTGAGCAAGACATAAGTGTATATGAAGCAAGAAACTGCAAAGGCTGCCCACTTAGAGGTCAGTGCCATAAGAGTAAAGAAAATAGAACGATTGGGATAAATCATGCTTTAATAAAACTGAAGGCAAAAGCAAGAGAAAAACTACTAAGTGATCAAGGACAAAAACATAGATCACAGAGGCCAGCTGATGTAGAAGCAGTTTTTGGAAACATAAAACAAAATAAAAAGTTTACAAGGTTCAACTTGAGAGGTAAAGATAAAGTCCAAATTGAAGCTGGATTAATAGCAATTGCACATAACTTGGCAAAAATGGCTAAGAATTAAGCCAATTAACTTACTTTTTTTCAATAGTCTATCTTGTGGGGTATTATGTCATTTATAGAAAAATGAATTCTGTCATTTTCTACCATGCATCACAGTAGAAAATCAAAAGAGGCTATCTCGTTACAAGACAGCCTCTTTTTTATTTTCATGCTTCCTTTTTTTACTTCACAAAAGCCAGACTTCTATTAATAAAAGCAGTCAGCTCTTCTCCTTTCAACATTCCTTGGTTAAGCATGGCTAGTTGTTTTAGTTCTACTAATTGATGTTAATTGTTCTTGATTTAATTCTGGAGTCTTTAACATTTTGTCAATTGTTCATACTAGTACACTTTACGCTTAAGGAAGATTCAAATTGTCAAATATCATTCAAATTTGAAGAAGAAAGAATTTGTTTAATCTAAGTTCAAGTTTTCAAGAATTCAGATGTCTTTTGCTAAAGAATGCCATAAAGATTTTTGGTAATTGAATTATTTTAGTAAATTTGGTAAATATAAGCTATTAATAACTAAACTATATACTATGCTATTCAGTACAAAAACTATTCAGTACAAAAACTATTCATTTCACTAGCTTTACTTTTATCTTTTAATATTATTTCATCACAAGAACAGAGCAGTTTAGTCTTGGAAGACACAAGCTTAAGAGAAAATTCTTGCAATGATATTAATAGCTTTTTATTTGATGAATCTTTAACAGAAAAACTTCTTCATTTTGATGACTCAGGGTTCATAACTTTTAGTCAAAGTTTTTCAAATCAGTTAAATTCAAGTGATGACCTAATTGATTATATAGGTTTACCTGAAGAAATTTCTTTTAAGTATTTAAATGAGGTCTCTCTTTCAAGTAACAATGAAAAATATATTGAGACATGGCAGCAACTTTATAAAGGAGTTGAGGTTCTAGGATGTGGGTTTCGTATTATAAAAGATAATGACGATGATCCATGTCTTGAAACAATTTCTCCTCAAGGAATGAGAGTAAAAATAGGGACAAATATTGATTTAGATATAGACGCAACAATAGCGCTACAAAATGTAAAACAAGTTTTAGGGGTAGAAGAATGCACAACTAAGCTTTTAATAATGCATGAAGAAGAAACTTGTGATTACAGATTAGTTTGGATTGCTAAATATACTACAGATTATTCTTATGAGTCGATTATAGATGCTTATACTGGCGATGTTTTGGATACTAAAATTTTAGGAAGCCAAGCTATTTTAAATGATTTGAAAATTGATGTGAATAAAGTTAATTCTTTTAACTCCTACGCTGACGAAATGGTCTGTGGACCAATCTTCATATACGATCTTGCAGGTTCTAGCGGATGCAGAGTTGGAGAAAATTCTTTTAATGGGCCTATA
>CALDYJ010000040.1 GCA_937941095.1 uncultured Saprospiraceae bacterium
AAGGAAGAGACTATTTATTGCCAGGCTCCTTAACAGCTATTAATTTTCTAAATCAACACGATGATCCTAATGATAATAAAGGTTTCTTTTTAATGATTGAAGGATCTCAAATAGATTGGGGTGGCCATGCAAATAATGCCAACTACATCATTACTGAAATGTTGGAATTTGATAAAATCATAGGTGAGGTTTTAAAATTTGCCAAAGAAGATGGCGAAACTTTAGTCATCGTAACTGCAGATCATGAAACTGGAGGTTTCGCCGTTAATAATGGCTCTACGATGGATTCTCTTGTAACAGCGTTTACCTCAACTTATCATACTGCCGATATTATTCCCGTTTTTGCTTATGGGCCGGGTGCTCATTTATTTTCTGGTTTTTATGATAATACCGCAATTCATACAAAAATGCGTAAAGCTATGGGTTTCAAGTAATTTTAACTTATCCTTATGTTCCTTGAGCATGACAATTGCGTTATAAATTGTAGCAATTATGATATTTATGAAAGCTTATTTAATTAGTGCGTTATTATTTCTCATAGTCCTTGTACCAACTGGAATACAAGCTCAATATGTTACTAAAAAAAATGCCAATGAAAAAGCGGTGAGATTGTTTGATCGTGGCATGAAATACGTATTCAACAAATTAGACGACAAGGCTTTGAATGACTTCAAAAAAGTGATTCAAATTGAGCCGAACTTCATAGATGCACACATCCAGATAGCGGCAATCTATTATTCAAAAAAAGACTATAAAACAGCAGAAGAAAAATTCGAAAAAGTAATTGCTATAGATGGAGATTATGAGCCAAAAGTTTACTACACCGCTGCAAGATCAGAAAGTGAACAAGGCAAGACCAAAGAGGCCATTGCCCACTTTGAAGAATTCTTATCGAAAAAATCGACCTACGAAAAGCTCAATAAAAAAGCACTTGCCTTTTTAAAGCAAGAAAAATTTAAAGCCACAGCTATGTCAAAACCAGTTCCATTTGACCCTAAACCTGTAGGGGCTGGCATCAACACTAATCATTTAGAATATTTGCCTTCCATAACTGCTGATGGGGAAACCATGGTTTTTACCAGAAGATTGCTTCCTCCAAGTGGAAATATAAATTTAGGTAATGAAGATTTTTTCATCAGTCATTATAAAGATGGAGCTTGGACAAAAGCAAAGGCATTAGAAAGCATAAATAGCCCAAACACGAATGAAGGTGCTCAGAGCCTTTCTGCAGATGGTAAGCTTTTGATATTTACGATATGTGATAAAAGAGGGGGACATGGTTCGTGCGATCTATATTTTTCACAAGAAAAAAGAGGTGTCTGGTCAGCTCCTAAAAATCTAGGCATAGGCGTGAACTCAGGAGCTTGGGAATCCCAACCATCGATTTCCGCCGATAAGAAATCACTTTATTATGCTTCTAAAAGAAGAGCTGGTCAAGGAGGAACTGATATTTGGGTTAGTCACCGAAATAAAAAAGGCGAATTCGAAAAGCCTATAAACTTAGGAGATAAAATAAATACTCCAGGAGAAGAACAATCTCCTTTCATCCATCCTGATGGAAAGACTTTATACTTTATGTCAGATGGACATCCTGGCTTTGGAAAGAAAGATATTTATTACTCTAGGATGCAAGAAGATGGTACCTGGGGAGAAGCAATTAATCTAGGATACCCAATTAATACAGAACATCATGAAGGCTCCTTAGTGGTTAGCACAGACGGCAAAACAGCCTACTTCGCAAGTGATAGATTCCAAGAGGAACAAAGCAATGGAAAAATTGATATTTATAGTTTCGAATTGTACGAAGAGGCTAGACCTCAAGCAGTTAGTTATTTAAAAGCTAAGGTAATAGATGCAGTGACCAAAAAGGAAATAAAGGCGGTCGTTGATTTGACCAATCTTACTTTTCAGAAGCGCTATTACTATGCTAATACTGATGACAAAGGCAACTTCTTAGTGGCACTACCTGCTGGAAATCTTTATGGTTTAAACGTGTCTAAGGATGGTTACCTCTTCTATTCAGAAAGCTTTGCACTAGAAGATGTAAATTCCTTTTCAGAACCATTTAACATGACCATCGAATTGCAAGCAATTACAAAAGAAAAAGAGGTGGTAAATACCACAAAAGAAGAATTACCTAAAACGAAGCCTATCATTTTGAAAAATGTATTCTTTGAATCCGGTTCTGCTGACCTAAAGTCTGAGTCGACAGTAGAACTCAATAAATTGTATAAATTATTAAATGATAATCCTTCCATTAATATTCAGATCAATGGTCATACTGATAATGTTGGAGCCGAAACTGATAACCAAACGCTTTCTGAGTTAAGATCGATGGCTGTTCATGATTTTTTAATAGAAAAAGGAATAGTGGCAAGTAGGCTAAGGTTTGCTGGTTATGGAGAAAGCAAGCCAATAGATTCAAACGATCATGAAGCTGGAAGGCAAAACAACAGAAGAACAGAATTTATTATATTCTAAACCTTATGTACTTAATCAATCGATTATCTTCCAAGTGCATCTTTTCATAATAAGTTTTAAAGGCTAGATCTGGATTTTCTAGTGGCTCAGCATATATGTCATCAGATGTATAAATGATCTCAGCACTAGGGTATTCTTTTAAGCTTTCTAAACTGAATTCGTAAAGTTGAGGCGAATCAGTCTTTAGATGGATGATGTGATCATCTTTAAGAATCTGCTTATACTTGTTGAGAAAGAAATGACTGGTGAGCCTTCTATTGGCTTTACTTTTTCTTAAAAAAGGATCTGGGAATGTAATCCAGATTTCATCAATTTCTTTTCCTCCAATAAATGATTCAATGAATTCAATCCTTGTTCTTAGGAAAGCTACATTTTTTAAAGATTCTTCAATAGCAATGGTAGCCCCTTTCCAAATTCTGGCTCCTTTAACATCTACTCCTAGAAAATTTTTATTTGGATATTTTCTTGCTAAGGCTATCGAATACTCTCCTCTACCACAAGCTAACTCCAAGACTAATGGCTTATTGTTTTTAAAATGAAGTTCGTTCCACTTATCCTTTAATGCTATTTCGGCACCTCCTTCCCCTAATAAGACTGCCTCTTTAGGGTCATAATTTTCCAAAACATTTGGATAACTAAGTATATCTGAAAACTTTTGGAGTTTATTTCTTCGACTCACGAATGATTTTTTTCTTGTAAAGGTAAGTCAAGAAAATTATTTTTTCATACCGTAAGTCTCATCTCCTATTCTATGGGCCATTCTTTGTATCGCATCAATGATGTTATCTAAAGCTGGTGGGTAGTCTACATACCTTGCTCTATTTTCATCTTGCCCCCAAATACTTATGGTTATTACTTTTTTTCTATTGCCATAAGCAATAGCTAACCTTAGAGGGACAGGAGTTGGTTTTTTATGCTTTCTTCTCAAGCAGACTGCAGTTTCGCAATCATATATCCTTTCTAAGTCAAAGAATTTTTGTTTAACACAATATTCAACAAATTCCTCTAATTCTTCTCTGGCAATGTCTTTTTTGGTAACCATTAAACCATTGTGAATACTTTTATATTCTTTGATTAATCTACCATTAGATTTTATGTGGATGTAATCTCGAATCACAGGGTCTATACCACCATAATACCCACCTCCAATTAATTCAATGCTTATGTAAGTTTCCTTTTCTTCAACTGCAATTTTCTTATTTTTCTTTTTGTGCCTCAATGACCACCATCGTTTTTTATCCTTCTTTGGATCAGCAGCATTTACATTAATGTCAGGTAGCTCATTGGCAGGTTTAATGAAGGGTGCATCCTTACTTTCTACTGTGATAAAATGATATTGATAGGTTCCTTTGCTGTTTGGTTGTGTAAATTCAAGCACCATTTTTTGTGGATTTACTTCCGCAATTACAAACTTATTGATGTGTTTAAATTTATAAAAGAGTTCATTGTTGTTTAAACTCCAAGTCCCTCTATTGAATTCACCATTCAAGTATTGTTGAAAGGTATAGTCGTATCTTAGATAAAGGAAATACTTATAAGCATCATCTGCTTGGTGAATTATTGTGTTGGATTCTAAGTGTAAAGCGTAAGTATAACGCCATTTGGTTTCTACAATTTGTCTCTCATCTACCTTGATATAAGGTGTACTTGACAAACTATCACTTACCTGAGCGATAAGGGTGTTTGAAGACAGAGCTATTATAAAAACTACTAATATGAGTGATAAGAACCTCATTTTTACGGAGAATCTCTTGTTTTTGCGTTTGATAAAAATCTAAATACCTAATTAATTATACAATCAAAATCTATACCCAAAAGTTAAAATCAACTTATTTTGATTAATTTTATTATTAACCACTGGCTGTGGAGCGCTGTTCACATTGTAAGGCAAATAGCCTTGGTCTGAAGAAGAAAATCTATAAGCAGCATCAAGATAGAAGTCCTTCCCTCTAAATCCAAGTCCTAAACTTATTAAATCGTCTTGTTCAGATTCACTAACAAATGCAGTAGGATTTAATGCATAGCCTGCTCTTAATCTCCATTTTTTTAAGGCAAACTCTCCACCAACTTTCAAATTAACTACTGAAGTAAAGGCATCAACAATTTCATCATTTAGATTCTGCTCTTCAATCTCAATTTGAGTATCCGATCTGTTAGCTGTGAGATTAAATTTCCCCCTTGTATAATCTAAGTATTCTATCTCTGCACTTAAAAATCCAAGTTTGTTAACGACAACTGCTACCCCACCAGCTGCGCGCCATGGTGTTTTTAAGGAATAATCAAAAGTCCCTTCACCTGATTCTCTTTCATCGCTAACTAAGTTTGCTGTTGGCGTTCCTTCTCCATTGATGAATGAATAGGCCAAGCTTGATCTAAAGTTATCGGTTACTCCAAAAGAAGTTGGTGTCTGAAGAGATGCTCCAAATCTTATTTTTGGATTTAGTCTGAATATTATACCAGCTTTTAAATTTACTCCTATCCCAGAGGTTGTTAAACGTTCTTCATAAGTCAAACTTTCGAATTCAGGAATGTTTTGATCTGGATCAGACTCTGTATAAATCCTTCGCTCATCATAGTTAAATAGCGGTGCACCAAGAGTCATTCCCATTAATAGACGATCATTAAAATTACCGCCTAGAGAAAACACAAGTTCGTTTATACCGCCAGTAGTTGTTAAGCTCTCCTCTCTTCTTATTGAGCCTAATGAAAAATCATCATAAGTAAACCAGTTACCAGGATCGTTTGCATCTTCATCTATGGCGGAAAGATCATAAGCTAATTGAGTGTCAAAGGCAAACAATTCATCAACTGAAGTACCACTAGCAAGTTCTGCAAAAGATTCTAGAATTGAACTGTTACCAATGCCATTATAAGATATTCTTCTATTAAAATTTGCCAAACGATTTAATCCAAAAGCCATGTTAAAAGCCTTCCAATTTTCTTTTCGTTTAGGTTTTGTAAAAAATACAAAGCCCAATGTTTCCAAATTGAAATTCCCTTTTTTATCGGACACCGTAGGATTATCATTAAGTGTTGACTCTGTAGCAGTATTTAACTGCCCTAAGCTTAAAACAAATTCAGATTTTCTAAACGCAGCCACACCTGCAGGATTCGAACTTAAGGATGCATAATCTGCTCCTAAGGCGCTGATTGCACCACCTATGCCTATTGTTCTAGCTGTACCTCCCGGTCTAAGGTCAGTATAGCGGAGCAATTCACTTGCAGTTTGAGCAGTAAGGTTTCCGAAAAGAAATAAAAAACTAAAAAATAAAACTTTGATCTTTGGCATAGAAGAAATTTTGTTTCAAAAATATTCAAAAAAAATGGGTGAAAACAATTCTGTTCCCACCCATTTTGATTCTTTATTGAACTATATCTTAGTTTCCTCTTTTAAAACTTCTTGATGAAGATTTTGATGAAGAAGATTTTGAAGATTTAGGGATGTATTTAGCTCCTGATCTACTTGAACTTGATCTACTGCTCTTGTTGTATCCTGAATTACTTCGAGACGATCTATTGTAAGACTTTGAAGAATTAGATCTATTAGACTTGTAAGAAGAGTTACTTCTTGATGAATTAGAACGAGCGCCCTTATTATAACCTGAGTTACTTCTAGATGAAGATCTGTTTGAATTGTAGTTCGACTTAGATCTTGAAGGTTTGTCATTGTTATAATTTCTGCTTGTTGCATTCTTTCTCGTTGTTCTATAAGATTCAGTTCTTGTTGTTGAACCTTTTGAAGGTCTAGAAACATCTTGTCTTGGAGTTTCTGCACTTCTTGTTGTCGTTGAATTACTTCTTGCTGTTCTGCTTGAAGTTACATCCTTAGGTCCTACACTTTCTCGCACATTTCTATCCGTTCTAACATTTCTTGTCGTTCTAGTATTTGCAGTACTTGTTCTTCCACTATTTCCTCTTCTAGTACCTACATAAGTACTTGGGTTGCTAACACTTGTTGCTGTATAACTTGCAGGGTTGTTGTAACCGCCTGGAGTACAAGGATTGTTATAAGCGCCGTATCCTCCATATCTACCATAGTTATTATAACCTGCATAGCCATTATAGCCTCCGTAGCCACCATAACCATTGTAGCCGTTATACGGATTTCTATATCCTCTCCACGGGTTGTAACCTGCATTGTAATAGCCGAACCTTGAGTTTCTATAAGACCAAGGATTGTAGGAGTAGTAGTTTCTCCAAGATCTGTAACTGAAAGGTCTTCCGAAAGAAATGTAGATGTTTGGTCCCCCAAAGCCTATATTTCTTGCATAAGGATTAAAGTTTCTGTTGTAGTAATAAGAATCTACGTAGCAAGGATCATAAAAATCGAAGCCTCTGTAAGGTCTGTGGAATCTTCTGATTCTTGAACTGTAGAAATAGTCGTAATCATCGTCAAAATCATACTCCGCGTCGTCATAATCAAAATCTTCATATGCATAATCTTCTACTACTTCATCTTCTTCAAAATAATACTCCGTATCATCTTCTTCATCCGGATTGTAATAAATATCATCATACTGCGCGGTCATGGTTCCTAAAAAGCCCATGGAAAAGATTAAAGCTAGGATCGAAATTTTATGAATTTTCATATTTGTAAATATTTTAAAAGTAATTAGCAACTCTCTTAAAGTTACATTCTCAAGTTATTACTTTTGATCAGCTTATTCTGTTAATAATTAATTAAAAGTAATTTTCAGCCTGTTAAAAATGTTAAATACTTATAATAATAGGCTGTTTTCCTTCTTTTGACGTGCTGAGCAGGCGGTGTCACAAATTTTACATCAAATTGCCTTTGTTTAAAGATAATTTAACTAAAAAAGCTTTAATTCGTAGAATTTTAAAATTTCCTTCAATTTTTGATAAATAAAACAGGATGTCGAAAGTAATTACGGCTCGTTCAGAAGATTATTCGCAATGGTATAATGACATTGTGAAAAGAGCAAATTTAGCTGATCACTCAGCAGTTAGAGGATGCATGGTCATCAAACCTTATGGATTTGCCATTTGGGAAAACATGAGAGATCAATTAGATAAGATGTTTAAAGAAACTGGTCATGTAAATGCAAGTTTCCCACTTTTCATTCCAAAGAGTTTTTTAAGTAAAGAGGCTGAACATGTAGAGGGATTTGCAAAAGAATGTGCTGTAGTCACTCACCATAGACTTATGAATGCTCCAGATGGATCAGGTGTCATAGTGGATCCTTCAGCCAAACTAGAAGAAGAATTGATTGTCAGGCCTACTTCAGAAACAATAATCTGGAATACTTATAGAGATTGGATTAAATCCTATAGAGATTTACCACTTTTGATTAATCAATGGGCCAATGTGGTTAGGTGGGAAATGAGAACGCGTTTATTTTTAAGGACTGCTGAATTTCATTGGCAAGAGGGTCATACAGCGCACTCAACAAGTGAAGAAGCTGTTGAAGAAACCTTAAAGATTCTTGACATCTATGAAAAATTTGCGGAAGAGTACATGGCTATGCCGGTCATCAAAGGGGTAAAATCTGTCAATGAAAGATTTGCAGGAGCTGTGGATACTTATACCATCGAAGCTTTAATGCAGGATTCAAAAGCATTGCAAGCAGGTACTTCTCATTTCTTAGGTCAAAATTTTGCAAAAGCTTTTGATGTCAAATTCTTGAGCGAAAATAATAAGGAAGAATATGTTTGGGCGACAAGTTGGGGAGTATCCACAAGATTAGTTGGAGGGCTTATAATGACACACTCCGATGATCAAGGCTTAGTGGTGCCACCAAAATTAGCAGCCCTACAGGCTGTAATTGTACCAATTCCGAAGCCAGATGCTATTATAAATGAGGCTGCCGACAAGGTAATCGCTGCATTAAAAGATAAAGGCATTTCTGTAAAATATGATACTGATGCTAAAAAACGTCCAGGATTTAAATTTGCAGAATATGAAATGCACGGTGTACCTGTAAGAATTGGAATTGGCAAAAGAGACTTAGAAAAAAATCAAGTTGAAATAGCGAGAAGAGATACTGGAGAAAAAACTTCTGTCGATTTAGATGGTGCAGCAGCATACATAGAAAAACTTCTTGTCGAAATTCAAGACAACTTGTTTAATAAAGCTAAAAAGTTTAGAGACGATAGAATAAGTAGAGCGGATGACTTCGATACTTTTAAAGAAATTTTGAATGGCAAAGGAGGCTTCGTTTCAGCACATTGGGATGGGACTACGGAAACAGAATTAAAGATCAAAGAACTAACTAAGGCTACATTACGTTGTATTCCATTAAACAATGAAAAAGAAGCTGGTAAATGTATTCTTACAGGAGAGCCTTCGAAAGAAAGAGTGTTGTTTGCAAAGGCTTATTAAACATTTTATAGTTTTCTAGACATTGATTTAAGAAAGCTTAATCATTTAAATTTTTAACCATGGGATTAGAAGCAAAAATAATGACGGACCTTAAGGAAGCAATGAAGGCAAAAGACCAAGCTTCACTAAGAGGAATAAGAGCCATAAAATCTGAAATCATTAAATTTAAAACTAGTGGAACTGGAGCAACATTTGATGATGATGCAGAAATAAAATTATTGCAAAAGCTGGTAAAGTCGAGGCAAGATTCTCTTGACATCTATGAAAAACAAGGAAGAGAAGATCTTGCCCTTGTAGAAAGAGAAGAAATTAAAGTTATTCAAAAATATCTTCCAGAGCAGATGAGTCCAGAGGCTTTAAAAGCAAAGATAAATGAAATCATTGCTCAAACTGGTGCGGATGGCATGAAAGACATGGGTAAGGTAATGGGCATGGCCTCTAAAGCTTTAGCTGGAAAGGCAGATGGAAAAAGCATCTCATCAGTTGTCAAAGAATTACTGACAGCTTAGATTATTGCTATTTAAAGCATACAAAAGCCAAACTAAAATGATGTTTAGTTTGGCTTTTTTATGATGTATAGAGAAGTCAAATCATTCCAAACTGGCAAGCAACAAATTCATCGCCTCTTCCACTTGATCTTCTTCAATCAACTTTTTAGCCTGATGAATAACTACCTCTTTATCTCTTAGATCAATGGATAAATTTTTACTTGTTTCTGCGATGCTTTCCTTTGAAGGCCATTCCTTTAAACCGGCAAGGCGAGCGACCTCATTTGCGGTAAGCAAATTAGAATTTTTAATATAATCTGGTAATTTATCATAACCAATTGGAATGACATTAACTGGCTGGAATATTTTCATGATAGATTCTCCAGATGCTCTAGTATAAAAGGCTCTGCCCATTCTACCCATGAGGTCAATTTTATGAGGATCGATTTTTTTATCTTCATCTAAAACATTTTCATCAATGTGCATCCTCACAACTTCACAAATGATTAAATGCCCTGCACCACCTTCGTAGCCTAAGGTAATAATGTCTTTTACCTTGCATTCCATATTTACTGGGGACTCTTTTAGTCTTGCTGCTTTGACAAGGTCTGAAGGAACAGCTGTCAAGCCTGCTTTTTCGAACTCGCTGACATCCGATGGATAGGCTACACTTGATAAAGTCATTTGTCTGACGATATCGTAGTTTACAACATTTACAACCAATTCATCTGTCGCTCGAATGTTATGCAAGGTATCTTTGGTCGTATTATGCGCTACCGTCCGATTTGAAGAAAAAACCAAGATTGGAGGATTCGAACTGAAGGCATTAAAAAAACTATAAGGCGCTAAATTATTATTGCCTTCTTCATCAACAGTACTAACAAATGCAATAGGCCGTGGAGCTACCGATCCAAGAAGGTATTGATGCAATTCTGCAGTAGGCGTTTTCTTTGGATCTATCTTGATTTTCATAATGATTTAGAATTTTGCTAAAGCTCAATAATAGTGTGCGAATAAAAAAATTTCACTCAACTTTTTATCTTTAATTTCCTTCTATATAAAAAAGAACCCAATGTTTTTCAAAAAATACTTTTTCCCCCTTTTAATTCTAGTGCTCGCTGGGTATCTCATTGGCAAATACTTATACATGAAACCTAAATATGTAAATGGAGAAGATGCCCCAAATTTCAAAACTAGCTTGTTAAATGGAGAAGCATTTGAGTTAGCTCAATTAAAAGGGGATTATGTGCTTTTGGATTTTTGGGGAACTTGGTGTGGCCCTTGTCTTCAAGAAATCCCTCAGTTAAAGGAGATTCATGAAAAATATGGCCCAAAAGGACTTAAAGTAGTTAGTGTAGCTTTAGAATATGGAGAAAAGAAGAAACGTCTGGAATCTGCTATAAGTCGAAAAGGCTTAGCTTGGAAATACCACATCATAGATCCCATAAATGGAAAAATATTTGATGCTGAAATTGCTACAAAACTCTATGGTGTGAGGGAAATTCCTACCAAATACCTCATCAATCCGGAAGGTTTTATCATAGGAGTGAATTTAACCTATGAAGAAATGTCTAAAATCTTAGAAAAAAACCTATAATTGCTGCCAATTTGACGCATTTTGGCGGGTGGCATAATTAGTGACATTTCCATTAATGTCGGTAAACCTAATATTTAATCAAACAAAAGAGATGTCCAAGGATAATAAAAACAATATGGATCAAGAAACAGAAGAACAATTACAAGAAGAAGTAAAGGAAGAATCGGTAAACCTAGAAGAAAATCAAGAAGAAACAGCAGAAATTCAAGAAGAACAAGAAATAGATGAACTGGAGCAATTGAAGACAGAGAAGAAAGAGTTAAATGACAAATTCTTGAGGTTATTTGCAGAGTTCGAAAATTTCAAAAAAAGAACTTTTAAAGAAAAGGTAGAAACACTGAGCACTGCCGCCAAAGATACGCTTGTAAGTCTGTTACCTATTTTAGATGATTTTGATAGAGCGAAGCTAAATGCTGAAGACGAAAACAGTAAAGAACCATTTAGCGAAGGAGTCAATATGGTCTATAATAAACTTTATAGCACACTTAAAGGATTAGGTCTGCAAGAAATGGTGACGAACGGTGAAGCATTTAATCCTGATTTTCATGAAGCTATAACGGAAATCCCAGCACCAGATGAGGAGATGAAAGGTAAGATCATAGACACCGTCCTAAAAGGATATAAACTTAAAGACAAAATCATCCGCCACGCAAAAGTAGTAGTGGGTAAATAAAAGAGCATGGCAAAAAGAGATTATTACGAAGTATTAGGAGTTCCGAAAAATGCTGACGCAGGTGCAATTAAAAAAGCATATCGGAAAATTGCATTAAAATACCATCCGGATAGAAATCAAGGCGATTCAAGTGCAGAAGAAAAATTTAAAGAAGCTGCCGAAGCTTATGAAATTTTAAGTTCTGCCGATAAGAAAGCTAGGTATGATAGATTTGGACATGCAGGAGTAGGTGGAAATTCTGGAGGCTTTCAAGGTGGGATGACCATGGAAGACATATTCTCACAATTTGGGGACATCTTTGGAAACGACAGTCCTTTCGACTCATTTTTCGGAGGCGGAGGAGGTGGCACCAGAACAAGAAGAAGCGCTGGTCAAAAAGGTTCTAATTTAAGAATCAAAGTTGGCCTGAGTTTAGAAGAAATTTCTAAAGGTGTCAAGAAAAAAATAAAAGTAAAAAAACAGATTACTTGTAATACTTGTACTGGTTCAGGTGCTAAAGATAAAAACTCTGTTAGCTCTTGTACTACTTGTGGTGGCAATGGATATGTTAGACAAGTCAAGAGTACGTTTTTAGGTCAAATGCAAACCACTGTGGCCTGTCCTACCTGTAATGGTACTGGTAGCATGGTTACTGCTAATTGTCAGACTTGTAAGGGAGAAGGAAGGAATTATTCTGAAGAAATGATTGAATTAGAAATTCCTGCTGGTGTCGATGAATCACTTCAAATGTCAATGCGAGGTAAAGGTAATGCTGGCTTAAGAGGAGGTCCTGCTGGAGATCTAATTTTAAAATTTGAGGAAAAAGTTCATGAGCAATTGACAAGAGATGGTCAAAATGTTATTTATGAGTTATACCTTAACTTTGCTGATGCCGCATTAGGAACATCCATTGAAGTGCCTACTTTAGAAAACAGGGTAAAGATAAAGGTTCCCCCAGGCACACAAGCAGGAAAGTTATTTAGGCTTAAAGGAAAGGGCTTCCCTCATGTACAAGGATATGGTAAAGGGGATCAACTGATTCATGTAAATATCTGGACACCGAAGAAATTAAATTCCGAAGAAAAGACTTTAATGGAAAGGTTAAAAGAAATGCCTAAT
Organism: uncultured Saprospiraceae bacterium; assembly: GCA_937941095.1. Classification (GTDB taxonomy): domain Bacteria; phylum Bacteroidota; class Bacteroidia; order Chitinophagales; family Saprospiraceae; genus JALZVN01. The sequence continues at coordinate 12,678 of CALDYJ010000040.1, forward strand.
TTCAAACCACAACCTGGTAAATCAGAAAAAGGATTTTTTGATAAAATGAAAGATTACTTTAATTAAATGAAATACTTTTCTTTGGCTTTGTGTCTATTTGTTTTCATGATGCTTTTTGCGTGTGGAGAACAATATAGTGTCAACCAGAAAAGCGAAATAAAAAAAGAGGGTTGGTCATACGATGACAAACTCTCTTTTTCATTTGAGGTCAAGGACACCAATCAACTGTATGATCTATTTTTACAAATAGATCATACAGTTGATTTCCCTAGACAAAACATCTACGTTAACATCTACACCGGTAAAAAAGATGCTCAACTTGAAAAAAGACAACTCTCATTAGAAATCGGAAATAAACTTGGACAATGGCTTGGTAAGTGTAATGGCGAAAATTGTGAAAATCTTATTCCACTACAGACCAATACTTTCTTTGATAGCCCTGGTGTTTATGTTTTCGAACTAGAACAATATACTCGACTAAATCCCCTTCCTAACATAAGCAGTATTAGTTTTCTTGCTAAAGAAACTTCTAAAAAATAAAAAGCCCCTATACAGAGGTATTCTATTTGATGCATATGGAGGTTATACTTTTGGTAAGCTTTTTACTGAAAGTAATCAAAAGAGTGGAAAAACATCTGGGAAAATTGAACAGTATTCTTTACAAGTAGGAAGTCATTTAAAATTGCCTTATTTCGATATGGGGATGATCTATAAAAGCTCCTTATGAGTTTATAAAGATCCGCGAAGCAAAAGAAATCTTTAGAGAATAGATTCCAAATTTTTAGAATAACAGCCAATTGGGCTTTTGTTTGAAATCCTTATGGGCTTTTCAACCAAAAGCCCAATTGGCTGTTTTCCTTTTAGATAGATATACAAATAATAGGATTCTATCCAATGTTATCCTTAAATTGCAATTAGTCTTAGTCTAAATGGAAGAAAAAAACATAAAAAAGGGCTTAGAATTGGCCATTTCGGATGATGATCCAAATGCCAGTACTCGGAAAAATGACCACATTCAAATGGCATTTAAATCCCAAATTGAATCCGGGCTACTAGATAAAAGGTTTTACTACGAACCCTTATTATCAAAACATCCTTCGATTTCAGATATTCCAGCCACTAACTTTGTTGGCAAAACAATGAAAGCTCCACTTTGGGTCTCTAGCATGACTGGGGGAACGGAACTAGCAAAAAACATAAATACCAATCTCGCCAAAATCTGTAAAGAATTTGGACTCGGTATGGGTTTAGGATCTTGTAGAAAGATACTTTCTGACCATACTTACTTTGATGATTTTAATATGAGGCCTATCTTAGGTGAAGAAGTACCATTCTTTGCAAATCTAGGGATTGCCCAAATTGAATACCTTATCAAAGAAAAAAAAGTTTATCAGATCAAAGAAATGTTGGATCGACTTTCTGCAGATGGACTTTTTGTACACGTTAATCCATTTCAAGAATTACTGCAACCTGAAGGAGATGTTTTAAGTCTTTCTCCATTAACAAGCATTAATAGCTTAATCGAACAATTAGATTGTAAAATAATAGTTAAAGAAGTTGGACAAGGTATGGGGCCGGAATCTTTAAAAGCATTAATGAGATTGCCTATTGAAGCAATAGAGTTTGCAGCAGCAGGAGGTACTAATTTTTCAAAATTAGAATTATATCGAGGTGATGTTGAAAAGCAAATCATCTTTGAGGGTTTGACCAAGATTGGCCATACTGCAGAAGAAATGGTTTTTTTTACAAACAAATTAATCGCAGAATTAGGTGATGCAATCCAATGTAAAGAATTTATAATTTCTGGTGGAGTTAAAAATTTCTTAGATGGCTTTTATTTAATAAACAAACTGAATGCAAATGCTATTTTTGGGCAAGCATCTGGTTTTTTAAAATATGCTATTGAAGGCTACGATAATTTAAAAGCATACACAGAAGCACAATTGAAAGGCCTTGCCATTGCAGGCGCATACTTAAAAGTGAAATAAGAAATGGGTGAAAAAAGTATTTCAGGGTTTTCAAAATTATCTAAAAGAGGTAAATTAAAATGGATAGCAGAGAATTTCTTTAAAGATCCAGAAGCTGTCATTCGAGAGCTTAAATCATATTGGTTGACTAACGAAGACCAACAAAGAGTGATGGATGGATTTAGTGAAAATACAATAAGTAATTTTCACCTACCCTATGGAGTTGCTCCAAACATGATCATCAACGACAAAACTTATTGCATCCCCATGGTGATAGAAGAAAGTTCTGTTGTTGCTGCAGCTTCAAGTGCAGCTAAATTTTGGATGAATAGAGGTGGTTTCAAAACAGAAGTCATTTCCACAGTAAAAATTGGTCAAGTTCATTTTTATTGGGACGGAGATTCAAGCAAGATGATCCCGCTTTTTAACAAATATAAAGAGCGTTTCAAACAAGATGTCAAAGACATAACCGCAAACATGGATAAAAGAGGAGGCGGTATAATAGATGTCAACTTAAAAGATTTTACAGACATAGAACCCAACTACTATCAAGTTGAAATTAAATTTGATACTTGCGATTCTATGGGTGCTAATTTCATTAATTCTGTTTTAGAAAGGGTTGCTTCTTTGATGAAAGATTATTTTGCTAGAGAAAAAACATTCACTGCAAAAGAAAAAGAGATAGACATTGTCATGTCTATTCTTTCTAATTACACACCAGAATGTTTGGTCCGAGCAAGTGTAAGCTGTCCTATTGAAGATTTAGGAATGTTCGGAGAAATGGACGCAGAAACATTCGCAAATAAATTTAATAGAGCCGTTAGGATTGCACACATTGATCCATATCGTGCTACCACACATAACAAAGGAATTTTTAATGGCATCGATGCTGTTGTACTAGCAACAGGCAATGATTTTAGGGCCATCGAAGCATGTGGACACACTTATGCTAGTAGAGATGGTCAATATAAAAGTCTTAGTAACTGTGAACTCAAAGATGGCATTTTTAAGTTTTGGCTAGACATTCCATTAGCCATTGGAACAGTTGGAGGATTGACAAACATCCATCCAATAGCTAAAACTTCTCTTGAACTTCTTGGCAATCCAGGATCTAATGAACTTATGCAAGTTATTGCAGCTACTGGACTTGCACAAAATTTTGCAGCCTTAAAATCTTTGGTGACCGTAGGCATACAAAAAGGTCATATGAAAATGCATTTGATGAATATTCTAAATCATCAAGAAGCTACAAAAAAAGAAATCGAGGCCTCCGTATTACATTTTAAAGATCACGTGGTTTCGTTCAGTGCTGTACGTACTTTTTTAGATGAACTTAGAACAACATCCTCAGGCAATAAACCTTTTGCCATTGCTGGTACAAACGATTAATCTTGCAAAAAGTATTACCTAAGGAAATATTTAGATCCTACGCAAGCGGAAAATTATTAATCACAGGAGAGTATTTTGTCTTAGAAGGGGCGGAAGCTTTTGCCTGTCCTTGCCAAATGGGACAAGAACTTTGGATTGAAAAAGTGCCAAGCATTCAATCCCAATTAATATGGAAAGCCCTAGATCAAAACAGCTTAATTTGGTTGGAATGCAAATTCAACTTACCTGATTTGGACTTAATGTATACGCATCAAGAAGCACATGCTGCTCCTTTGAAAAAAATGTTGGATTTCATCTTAAACGAAAAGCCTGACTTATTTGAAAAGGGTTATTCCTATTACATTACAAGCAAGCTAGAATTTGACAAATCATTCGGATTAGGGAGTAGTTCTACCTTAATCTATAACCTTGCAAAGTGGTCAGGCATCGATGCGCAAGTCTTATTGCAAAATACTTTTGGTGGTTCCGGCTATGACTTAGCTTGTGCAGGTGCAGAAAAGCCCTTAATTTATCAGACCGATAAAGAAAAAAGTATTTGGCAAGAAATTGATTACCATCCAACTTTCAGCGAGCAATTGTATTTTCTTTACTTAGGTAAAAAACAAAACAGTCGAGAAGGAATAAAGCACTTTAGAGAAAAAGTAAAACCTACCGCTTCTGACATTGAATTTGTGTCGAGTTTAACTCAGGCATTTATCAATGCAAATGATCTAAAAAGCTTAAAGGAAGTGATTAACACTCACGAAAAATTTATATCGAAAAATCTAAAACTTCCAAAAGTCAAGGATGTTTACTTTAAAGATCACATCGGTGCTATAAAGTCTTTAGGTGCTTGGGGAGGAGATTTTGTTTTAATGACTTTTGAAGGAGATAAAAAAGAACTTTATAATTACATCGAGAAAAAAGGGTTTGAGCACCTTTATCGATTTAATGAAATAATTAAAAACTAATGGCTTGGACTTGGTACAACTCAAGACTGGTAAAAAATAAAGACCTGACTGAAAATGTCAAACACATTCAACTTCAAATGGAGACTAATGATTTTGAATTTAAAGCAGGGCAATTTATCACCATGGATCTTCCTATCCATGAAAAAAGATTAAAGAGATGGAGGTCCTACTCTATCGCAACCTCACCACATGAATTTTCTAACAACATTTTAGATTTTATAATAGCAGGTGTTCCTGATGGCTTAGCGACAAAATACTTTTGGGAAGAAATGGAACTTGGAGCGAATATTAAATTTAAAGGTCCTGCCGGTGTTTTTCATCTTCCTAAAGTTGAGCTTGAAAATGACATCGTTTTTATTTGCACAGGCACAGGAATCGTACCTTGTTTAAGTATGATGAACCAATTGCATCAAAGTGGTCGTAAGTATAAAAACATCCATTTAATATTCGGAACTAGGTGGCTAAAAAACATCTTTGTAAACAGCTGGCTAAAAAAAGTAGAAGAAGAATTTCCAAACATGCAATGCACCGTTGCCTTATCTAGGGAAGAACGGCACATAAATCCTCATCCATTTGAAATCACCTATGGATACGTGCAACATTCAATAGAAGAAAATTATAAATCGCCAAGAGAAAATGTAGACTTCTACATTTGTGGATGGCAAGCAATGGTTGACGATGTCTCCAAAAATCTAAAGGCTTATGGGTATCGAGAAAATCAGATTCATGTTGAATTATATGGATAAACTGAAGAGTCTGAATTCATAGATAAAAATTTCACGATATGATCTTCATATTCTATTCCTTTTTGTAGATAAATAGACTGAATGCTAGCCTTTCCAAGCTAAATCATTAACTACTTTCTTTTAATTGTAGATTTCTAAAACATCCCACCTCAAAATGTGTTATTTTTGTACACAAATAAATTTGATATGGATCAAGCGACCAAAAGCCCAGTAATGTTATATTTCGAAGATACTCCTAATCCTGAGTCTCTTAAATTTGTAACAAATAGGATGTTATACAGAGGAACAGCAGATTTTAGAGAAGAAGAACTAGCTATAAAGTGGTCTCCTCTTGGAAAAGCATTATTTGAGCATGCCTATGTAAAAGGCGTTTACATTTCTAACAACTTTGTTACAGTAACGAAAGAATTCAATTATGCTTGGGAAGATCTTAAATATAAATTAAAAGATCAGATTAAAACCTACGTAGAAGAAGGTGGTGTAATACTAAATGAAGGTTTTACCGAAGCCATGGAAGCACTAGAAGCTGAAAGAGGTGCAGGTTATCAATACTCTGAAGATGATGCCGCCATAGTCAAAAAAATAAAAGAACTGATCGAGACCTATGTTAAGCCTGCTGTGGAGATGGATGGCGGAAACATCGCATTCAAACATTTTGATAAAGGTATTGTCACTGTGATCTTACAAGGATCTTGTAGTGGATGTCCATCTTCAACTGTCACTTTAAAAGCAGGCATTGAAGGTATGCTAAAAAGAATGGTACCTGAAGTTACAGAAGTAGTTGCAGAAATGGGATAATGCAAGATGAACAGCTAAAAGACCTTTGCTTTCAAGCCTGCGAAATAGTCAAAAATGCAGGAGCATTTATTAAAAAAGAACTCGGAAAAGTTAAGTCAGATCAAATCATCACTAAGGACTTAAACAGCTTAGTATCTTACGTTGATCAGGAAACTGAAAAAATATTAGTAACCGATCTCAAAAAAATCTTACCTAATGCTGGTTTTCTTACTGAAGAAGAAACTGTTAAACAAGAAGACAAAGCTCTAAGATGGATCATAGATCCTCTGGACGGTACAACAAATTTTCTCCACCAAATCCCATTTTTCTCCATTAGTGTTGCGCTAGAATTAAATAAAGAATTAGTTCTTGGTATTGTTTATGAAGTCAATAATGAAGAATGCTTTTACGCATGGAGAGGTGGTGGTGCATGGTTAAACCAAAAAAGTATACAGGTAAAAGACAATTTAAATTTCGCTGATGCAATTATAGCAACAGGATTTCCATATTATGATTTTACGAACACTGATGCCTACCTTTCCGTATTAAAGGAGTGCATCACCTCTACTAGAGGTGTTAGACGTTTTGGATCTGCTGCACTTGACTTAGCTTATACTGCTTGTGGACGTTTTGATTCGTTTTATGAAATCACATTAAATGCCTGGGATGTTGCTGCTGGAATAGTCTTAGTTAAAGAAGCTGGAGGCCTTGTAAATGATTTTAAAGGAAAAGATAATTATTTATTCGGAATGGAAATATTAGCTTCTTCCCCATCTATTCATAATAAAATGTTGAGCATAATAGATCAAAAATATAACCTATTCACTTAGTCTTAAAGATTGAAAGTGGCATTTAATCGAAAATATTACACTTTCTTTAATAAAATTCTGAGATTAGCTTAAGATGGATTTAAAAGAAAACATTTCTAGGGCCTTAAAATCAGTAAGATCAAATCTACTAAGATCAGTACTTACTTTAATGATCATTGCTTTTGGAATTACAGCCTTAGTTGGAATTCTTACTTCCTTTGATAGTCTAATCTATTCTTTAAGTGATAATTTATCTAGAATGGGGGCAAATTCATTTGCCATAAAACCTGCCTACGATGACGGGGTCAAAGGTGGCCATGAACGTAAAATGGTATCAGATCCAATATCTTATCGCCAAGCACTAGACTTTAAAGAGAAGTTTGACTTCCAGGCTAAAAGTACTGTTAGTATGTTTTGTACAGGCATAGCAACAGTACGCCAAGGTGAAGAAGAAACGAATCCTAACATAAGAGTCATTGGAGTTGATGAAAATTATTTAGAAATCAAAGGTTACGACATTGAATTCGGAAGAAACTTCAAACCAACTGAAGCTTTACAAAATCCATATTTTGCTCTGCTAGGAATGCAAATTGCAAAAAAATTATTTAAAAAGAAACCTGAAAAAGCCATCAACAAGTATGTATCCATTAGCGGAAAAAGATACAAAGTCATTGGTATATTAAAAGAAAAAGGTTCAAGTATGGGCATGAATCAAGACGAAATAGTCATGTTGCCTTTGACCACAGCTAAAAACCTTTATGGCTCTAAAAGAAAAAACTATTCACTGAATGTCGGCGTGACCAATGCAGAAGAACTAGATGTTGCTACTGGAGTAGCCACAGGCTTAATGCGGAACATTAGAAGACTAAGACTCAGTGAAGATGATGATTTTGAGATCACCAAAAGTGATAGCTTAATGGGAATTTTAAAAGAAAACACAGCTAACATTAGAGCTGCGACCATAGCGATTGGTATCATCACTTTATTAGGTGCCTCGATAGGATTGATGAACATTATGTTGGTAAGCGTCACGGAAAGAACAAAAGAAATTGGCATTTGTAAAGCTGTAGGTGCTACAAGAAAAAACATCATGATCCAATTTTTAACCGAAGCAGTTGTGATTTGTCAATTGGGTGGGATCGTAGGAATAATAATGGGTGTAAGTATTGGGTACTTACTGACTATTTTCGTCTTTCAAGGGGAGTTTCGAATTCCTTGGCTTTGGATCATTATAGGCATAAGTGTTTGTCTAGTCACTGGTTTATTATCAGGCATCTATCCGGCAATGAAGGCTTCAAAATTAGATCCTATCGAGAGTTTGAGGTACGAATAAGAAGCCCTTCTCATCAGATTTTAAGATAACTATAGTAAATTGCTGCCTTAATACTAAAGCATCTTCGTGAAGAGAAGTTTTCTAATTAATCTTAGCTTTTTAATTATTGTCAATTTATTGGTCAAACCATTTTATATATTTGGTATAGACCGTGTTGTACAAAACAGAGTTGGAGCAGAAGAGTATGGTTTATATATAGCCTTATTCAATTTTACTTTTCTTTTTCAAATCATCAACGATTTTGGAATTCAGCAATTCAACAATAGGAACATTTCTCAAAACCGCCAACTCCTTGAAAAATATTTTCCAAATATTTTATTCATAAAGATTATCCTTGCTGCGATTTACACCTTATTTATCTTAGCTGCAGGTTCTTTAACAGGATATACATTTAGTCATTTCGAACTTCTATCACTATTTGTCTTCAATCAAATTTTAGTTAGCATCACTTTTTACTTAAGGTCAAACTTGTCTGCATTAGGATACTACAAAACAGACAGCTTACTTTCTATTGTAGACAGGTTACTATTGATCTTCATTGTAGGTTATTTATTATGGTTCTGGGATGGTGCACCAGAATTTCAGATAGAGTGGTTTGTTTATGCTCAGACATTCACTTTAAGCATCACTTTTCTACTAGCCTTTATACTTGCCTTCAATAAGCTAAATTATTGGAAGTTTAAATTTAAGATGGCGATACCATGGCTCATTCTCAGACAAAGCTGGCCTTATGCTTTAGCAATATTTCTGATGACCATTTATACTTATACAGATGTTGTGATGATAGAAAGGATGCTCGAAGATGGTAAATATCAAGCAGGCGCATATGGAGCAGGTTATAGACTCTTGGATGCCTTCAATATGTTTGGCTACCTTTTTACTATGTTGTTGCTACCTATGCTTTCAAAGTTACTTGTTAAGAGCATTAAAGAAACGGCTTCCTTAACTTACTTTAGTTTTCAAATCATAATGGCTGGTACCATTCCTATTGCTATCGGCGCATTTTTCTTTCGATTCCAAATTATGGAATTCCTTTATAAAGAAGCTACGCCTTATTGGGGTAATTTAATGGGTATTTTGATACTGACTTTCATAGCAATGAGTTGTACTTATATATTCATCACTTTGCTTACCGCAAATGACTCTTTAAAGCAAATGAATAAAATATTAATCTTAGGCTTTGTGCTAAATTTCACTTTAAATCTAATTTTAATACCAAAATTTAAAGCTTATGGAGCGGCAATTTCGACTTTAGTTTGTCAATTTGCTATGGCCATAAGTTTAATGATTCTAGCACACTATGATGTAAAGATTGCTTTCCAGAAACGCGTCTGGGCTAAAATATTTCTATTTGCTTTAATATGTATATCAATAAATGCTTTAATGATTAATTTTTTACTTATTGATTGGAAATGGGGCTTTATTCTTGGCATATTTGCATCTTTGCTGTTTGCCGTTTTATTAAAGCTATTGAATTTTCAGATTTTATTAAATCTGATCAAAAACAAAGAAGCTGAATAACAATAAGAGTCATCTCATTCAGTTGTATTATATAAATCATGGTCTTTTATACACACTATTGACCTCTAAAAAAAATTGAAAATGAGCGACAACGACAACTTGTTGGGAGTTCTCAAGTCCATTTTTCGTTGGAAAAAACAAATCCTTTGGCTTTGCATATTAGCCGGGATAGGAGCAGTTATCATTAGCCTCTTATTACCAAACTATTATAAGTCTACCACAATATTCTACGCAGCAAGTGAAGATGTTGCCAAACCTGACCCTGTCGGAAATGCATTAAAGGAAAGAGCTTACTTTGGTAGAGATGAAGACATAGACAAAATACTTACCATTGCACAAAGCAATGATTTAAAAAGCTACATTATAGAAAAATTCAATCTTTATGAACATTACGACATTGACCCAAGTAATGTAAAAAGTAAATTTAAGATTAGAGAAAAGTTTGATGGCTTTTACGACATCATGAAAACTAAGTACGAAGCCCTAGAGTTATCCTTTGAAGACAAAGATCCTAAAATGGCAGCTGCGGTATCAAATGCGGCAAGAGAAAAAGTAAATGACCTTTCAAAAAAACTTACGAAAGACGCTCAATTAAAACAACTCAAGGATAAAGAGAAAGCGCTAAAGTCAAAAGAACAAGACATTCGAACCATAGGTGATAGTCTTAAGCATATGCGCCAACGGTACGGCATTTATAATGTAAGAGCACAAAGTGAATCTTTGTCAAAACAAATTTCACAAACTGCCGGTGAATATGCAATGAAAAAAAGTAAGCTTGAAGCATTTATTTCGAATCCTAGTATTCCTAGAGATACGATTGCTTACCTTCAAGCTACAGTTATAGGTCTTGAGCAGAAATTAAAAACAGAAAATGCCATCATGGAAAAATTCAATTCCGGTGCATCGATGGTAAGCGCCATGGATAATGCTTCTGATATTGCTGTTGCTCAATTTGCAGAAGATAGAGAAAGATACAAACAATTAAAAGCAGCTCATGAAGCAGACACACCAATGCTCATATTAGTTGAATCTGCAGAAACTCCCTTAAGAAAATCTAGACCTAAAAGATCTCTACTTTGTCTAGCAAGTGTATTAATCACCTTCATATTTAGTGTATTTGGAGCCATCATCATTGATACCTATAAAAATGTGAATTGGAAAGAAATATACAATGCAGAATAAGCTAGGATTAGATAAACCTTATGCCTTACTTTTTTGGAGCTTTGGTTTAATATGTCTTGCTTCTATCTTTTCTGCTTTGGCTACAGGTTTTTATTTGCTAGCATTGATACCTGCGGTTTTCCTATTGGGCTTCCTTTGCATTCAGGATGTAAAAATCATATATTATTTACTTTTTTTTACCATTCCAATGAGCACTGCCATTGATGTGGGAGGAGGTTTTTCGACTGACTTCCCTTCTGAATTCATCACAGTTTTATTAATGGGAGTTACCGTTTTATTACTCTTAATCAATGGTAAAAAGATAGACAAAGCATTTTTTTTACATCCGATCAGCATAGCTCTCTTTATCCATTTTGCATGGATTTTTATTTCAGTCTTTTTTTCTGAAAACGTATTCGTTTCCATAAAATATTTTTTAGCCAAAGCCTGGTACATTTTCACCTTTTTTATCTTAAGTGGTTTACTGCTTCAGAAAAAAGAACACATTAAAAAATTAGTTTGGTGTTTTAGTATTTCAATGATCATTACTGTAATAATTATTCTAATGAGACATGCCGCAATTGGCTTTTCTTTTAAAGAAGTCAATTATGTACTGCGTCCTTTTTATAGAAATCATGTGGCCTATGCATCAATCCTGACCGTCTGTTTTCCATTTGTCTTTTTTGCAAAAAACTGGTACCCCAAATTTTCTAAAAAATGGTATTTGTTGATTGCCTTTTCGATTCTCTTAGTTATAGGGATTTATTTTTCATACACAAGGGCTGCATTTGTTTCTTTACTTATACTCCTCCCTTCTTACTTCATCGTTAGATTAAAACTTACTAAAATTGCTTTTATAGCTGCTTTTGGGTTGATCTTACTGCTTTTCTTTTCTCTTTCTTACAAGAATACATTTCTTGATTACACGCCAGATTATGAAAGAACTGTAGCACATAAACGGTATGACAATTTGCTAGAAGCTACTTTGAAAGGTGAAGACATATCCACCATGGAGCGGTTTTATAGATGGATTGCTAGCGTTTATATGGTCAAAGAAAAACCATGGACAGGTTATGGTCCTGGTAATTTCTACAATTTTTACAAGTCACATACCTTAGAAAGTTTCAAAACATATGTAAGTGATAATCCAGAAAAATCTGGCGTACATAATTATTTCTTGATGGTACTCGTGGAGCAAGGGGTGATTGGTTTTCTAATTTTTCTCTACCTGAGCTTTATTATTTTTAGCAAAGGCGAACAAGTATATCATAAATTAAAAAACAAGACTGACAAAGCACTAGTGATGACCTGCATGCTTTCTCTAATAGTAGTATATAGCTTACTACTCATGAATGACATGATCGAAACCGATAAAGTCGGATCTTTCTTTTTTCTGAGTCTCGCCTTACTAGTAAAACTAGATCTTAAGCAGCTTGTGTTCCATCGAGAGTCGTCTGAATAATTTCAATTTCAGGCGCGCTGGTAGGAATCATGTTAGCCGTTTTTAGGCCATGTTCTAGATTTTTTAGACTATTTCTCATTGCCCTAACAGCTTCTACTGATTGGCTATGATATTTTCTAAAGCTCCCGTCTTCTCTTTGTGCTTTTTCTGCTGCAGATTGGAGTTTGCAAAGTAGACCGTTAAGTCTGTTGAAATCTGATGTATTCATGTTTTATAGCTTAAGTTTAGTAAATAAGCAGTTTTCTTAAGCATGTTTTATAAAAAGACCTCTATTGTTTGGGTTAGAGTTGCTTAATTTAGTTCAAATTTTACGCCAAAATATTTGAATTATGCTTAATTGAAATTTTTTAGCTTAATTTTTGATATATATTTAAAACCTGATATGTATACAGTATTAACACTTTTAATTACAAATACTATACACAGTTATATACCAAACAAGTAATCTAAGAGTTACTTTTGCTCTATTAATTAACATTTTTGAACACTTGTAACGTTACAGGTTTTATGAGGAATATTTTTAAGATAGCTAGTTCATTTACAGTGCTTTTGATGCTAAGCAATCTTTCATACTGTCAAATAAATAGGACAGTTGAGAAGCTTAACAATAAGATCAATAGCCCTGGATACGATGAAATCACTCCAGTATTATCAAGTGATGGGAAGATGATGTGCTTTACTAGAGTAGCTTCCCCTGAATTTAATAGAACATTGATAGAAAATCAGGTTAACCTCCATCAATCCATTTCAAGAAAAGCTTATAAGAAGAAATTAAGTAAAGTATATAGCCAAATTGCTGGGAGAGAAATTTCAAATCCATTTTATTCAGAATACAATCAAGACATTTGGATAGCATATGCTGAAAACAATGAGTTTACTGTCGTGACACATCCTGATTATCCTCTTAACAATGCTCTTCCAAATAGTGTCTGCGCCATCACACCTGACGATCAAGCTTTGATTATCTTAAACCAATTCAGCCCTGAAGGTGGAATGGGAAAAGGCTTTTCTATCAGTCATAAAGAGAGTTTTGGCAATTTTTGGTCTTTCCCTTTCCCTCTGTTTATTTTAGATTATGACAATGATGGCTCTGATGCAGGACTGACATTAAGTACTGATGGTCATGTAATCATAATGACCATGGATAAAAAGAATGGTAATGGGCTAAATGATCTTTATGTATCCTTTAGACTTGGCCCATATACTTGGAGCAAACCAAAAAATTTAGGGGCTGACATAAATACAAGTTTTAGAGAAACTACCCCTTACTTATCCATTGACAAAGGTACACTGTACTTTTCTTCTAACAGGCCAGGTAGTATGGGCGGAAATGATATATATTTTTCAAAAAGGCTTGATGATACTTGGACAAATTGGTCTGAACCTAAAGCGATGGAAGCTCCAATAAATTCAGAGGCTGATGACTCCCAACCTTTCTTAGATTTTAATTCAGGCTATTTATATTTCAGTTCTAAAAGAGATGGAAGCTCTGATATCTTTAGATCAAGAGTTTCTAAACCACTTAAAGAAACAGTAACGCTAGTAGGTTCTATCATTAATCCTAAGAACAAACAAAGAATTAAAGGTGCAAAAATCCTCACAGGTAAAGCCAACACAGAAAATTTCAGAGAAGTAAGCATTGCTCCTGACGGGACTTATCAAATCGAAATATCAAAAGGAGAAACCTTAGACATTAAAGCTGAAAAAGAAGGCCATATTGGACAAAAAGAAACCGTAGAGTTTAAAAAAGATTACGTTTACTTCAAAGATTATAACCTTGACCTCCAACTTTCTCCGATGGAAAGAGGGACCAAAATAAATTTGAAACCGATCTATTTTGTTCAGTCTAAAGCCATCATTTTGCCCGAGTCATTTCCTGCCCTCGATGAATTGGCTGAATTTTTAGAAGAAAACAATAGATTGTACATCACTATAGAAGGTCATACCGATAATATGGGGCTTGATGAAGAGTTAGTAAGACTTTCTCAAGACCGTGCTCAAGCCATAAAAGATTATTTAGTTTATACCAAAAGAATAAAACCTGTTAGGTTAACTACCATTGGTTATGGGTCAAGTCGGCCTGTCAATCAAAATTCCGATGAGCAAGAAAGAGCTGTCAACAGAAGAGTGGAAGTTATCATTGACAATGTGAGTGTTCTTTTAGAAAATTGATTATATCTTTACCCAAACAGTATAATTGCAACCAGTGCTAAGAATTTCAGCCTATTTCTTTTCTGTTATATTTCACCCACTGCTTATCCCAACTTATATGTTGATCTTACTATTGATGATCAACCCTTATGTATTTGGTGTAAATCACTTGGAAGAAAGTGGATTCTTGATCGCACAAGTCGTGTTAACAACTCTATTCTTACCATTGTTTTCCGTTTTCATGCTAAGACAGTTGGACTTTATTAGTTCTATTGAAATGCCAAAAAAAGAAGAAAGAATAGCTCCATACCTCATTATTGGAATGTTTTATATTGGCTTAGTGGTATTTTTTATTAAGTCCCCTGGCATCATTCCAAATGTACTTTCTATTGCCTTTTTAGGAGCAACCATCGGACTATGGGTATTATTCTTGCTAAACCTATTCATTAAAGTGAGTGCGCACACCGTAGGAATTGGTGGCTTATTAGGTTTGGTCGTAATAGGGACTTTTTTTTTCGAATACAATCAGTTTATTGTAGATCTTGGTGTCATAGGTATTTATAATGTTAACATGAAAGCAATACTCATGATAACCTTGCTTATCGCAGGTTTAGTAGGTACTTCAAGATTGATCTTAAAAGCACATACCCCAGAGCAAGTATATATTGGATATTTTATTGGATTCATTTCTCAATTTTTAGCTTTTAATTTTTTGAACTAATTAGTATCTGAATCGAGTTTTTCACGTTTAGACCTTTAGAAAATTTTACAATGGTTTCAACTCCATCAATTTCATACAAATCCAGCAACATCAAGGAAGCTACCTTGATGGATCTTTATTTGGGTATTCTTAAACCAAGAATGGTTGAAGAAAAAATGCTCATACTCTTGAGGCAAGGGAAAATCTCAAAGTGGTTTTCTGGCATTGGTCAAGAAGCGATTAGTGTCGGAGCTACTCACGCTTTGCTTAAGGATGAAGTTATCTTCCCAATGCACAGGAATCTAGGGGTTTTTACCAGTAGAAATATTCCTTTAGAAAGATTATTTTGTCAATGGCAAGGTAAAATGATGGGCTTTACAAAAGGTAGAGACAGAAGTTTCCATTTTGGAACAATGGATTATAACATTGTAGGAATGATCTCTCATCTAGGGCCGCAATTATCATTAGCAAGTGGTGTTGCCTTAGCACATAAATTTAAAAAAGAAAACAAATGTTCCTTAGCTTTTACTGGCGAAGGAGGTACAAGCCAAGGCGAATTCCATGAAGCCTTAAACGTAGCTTCAGTTTGGCAATTACCTGTCATCTTTGTCATAGAAAATAATGGTTATGGATTGTCAACTCCTGTTTCTGAACAATACAGATGTAAAACACTTGCAGATCGAGGTCTAGGATATGGAATGAGAGCTATGACTATCGATGGCAATAATGTTTTGGAAGTTTACAATACGATAAACAAAATTGCTAAGGAAATCAGAAAAAACCCTGAGCCAGTTTTAATAGAATGTCAAACATTTAGAATGAGAGGTCATGAAGAGGCTTCTGGAACTAAATACGTACCAAAAGAATTAATGGAAGCTTGGTCTAAAAAAGATCCGCTTTCTAATTTTGAAACTCATCTCAAGAGTGAAGGTATTTTGACTGATGCAATAATTGAAGAATACAGGGCAAAATTTAAGAAAGAAATAGAAGACGGCTTAGCAGTAGCAGCAAATGAAAAAGCCGTAGTAGCAGAAACTTCATTTGAACTTAAAGATCGATACGCTTATCATGTTCCTCATTTAACAAAGGAAAAGAACAGCAATAAAACAGACAAAAGACTAATTGATGCCATAAGTGACGGCTTACGACTCGCGATGGAAAAGTACCCTAATCTAATCTTAATGGGACAAGACATTGCAGACTACGGTGGTGTTTTTAAAATTACAGATGGCTTCACAGATCTTTTCGGAAAAGAAAGAGTGCGTAATACCCCTCTCTGTGAATCTGCTATTTTGGGAATTAGTCTCGGCTTAAGCATACAAAAATGCAAGGCCATGGTTGAAATGCAATTTGCAGATTTTGTGACTTGTGGCTTCAATCAAATCATTAATAATTTAGCAAAGTCTCATTATCGTTGGGAGCAAAATGCAGATGTTGTAATCCGTATGCCAGCTGGAGGAGGCGTTGGCGCAGGACCTTTTCATTCACAAACTAATGAGGCGTGGTTTACACACACTCCAGGATTGAAGGTTATTTTTCCTTCAAATCCATATGATGCAAAAGGACTTTTGTTAGCTAGTTTTGAAGACCCTAATCCAATATTATTTTTCGAACACAAAGCGCTGTACAGAAGTCTATCTGAAGAAATTCCTGATGACTACTATACCCTTGAAATTGGTAAAGCTAAACTTGTCGAGGAAGGTTCCAGCCTTAGTATTATTACTTACGGCATGGGTGTGCATTGGGCAAAAACTGCCGTTCAAGAAATGAACATCGATGCGGACATCGTAGACTTAAGAACACTTTATCCAATGGATTTCGAAACCATAGCTGCCTCAGTCAAAAAAACAAATAAGGTGATTATACTTCATGAAGACACAATGTTTGGTGGAATCGGTGGAGAGATTGCAGCTTACATTTCGGAACATCTCTTTGAATATTTAGATGGACCAGTAGTCAGATCTGCAAGTTTAGACACTCCTGTCCCTTTTTCAACAGTTTTAGAAAAAAATTACTTGCCTGTTGATAGATTTAGAAAACAATTATCAGATTTATTAGCATTCTAAATTTCTATTTTCTCCAAATAAGGCTTTTTAAAAATTCTATCCTATCTTTATAAACCATATCATTCAAGTGGTTTAAATATAAATTTGAAGAGTTTTTTAAGAAAATTTAGGTTGGAATACAGCCATAAAAAAAGTATCAAAAAATACTTGTTGTATGCTTTAGGTGAGATCATCTTAGTCGTAATAGGTATCCTAATTGCTCTACAGATTAACAATTGGAACATTGAAAGTCAAAACAAAGCTGAACTAAATTCTATTTTAGGGATTGTTAAAATTGATTTAGAAACCGATACCAGCCAAATTAATAGGACGATAAGTTTTCATGAAAATCGCCTGATAAAAATGGATAGTATTTTAAATAAGCAATTTGATCTCAAGTCTTTTGAAGAATGTCAAACATGCCCTTATTTTTTAGCTAACTTTAGGTCAATCTCTGTGAGCAATAAAGGTGCAGATAAATTAAATAAAGCAAAAATGGATATTGCTACCAAGAAAGATTCCTTGTACTATGACATTGTTAGTTTTTATACTGACGTAGAAGATTCGAATGACATTTACAATGAGCTACTTAAGACTCAATTTCTTGAAAACATCAATAAATTAAAAAATGAAAAAGAATGGTTCTCGGATTGGCTCAATAGTAAAAGAAATAATGAAATTGATGATTATTTTCTTAACGATCCTATTTATAGGAATAGATTGAACCTATTTTCAACAGTCATAAAAACGAATTATCTTCCGTTTTTAGAAGAATATAAAACTGAAGCGGAGAACCTTTTAAATAGGATAGAAAAGAAACTAGATTAAAAATAAATAAATGCTGCCATTAGATTTTAGCGGAACGAGTATAGATAAAATCATAACTCACCTTGTCGGAAATAAATATTTAGAAGATGGAATAAATTATTCTAATCATGAAAGTATTATAGAGGAAACCACGAAAGAATATTTAAGTGAGTACTTTTTGCAAGGATTTACACCTTTGGACTGGTATGCTTTTCGCCATTCCGTTGACCTAAGTTTGAATACGGTTTATTCCCTTGCTTCTAAATTATTTGCTAGTCAAGAAGAATTTATCAGTTCATCTAAAGAACTTGCTAAAGAGCTTTATGACTCTTCTTTACACCCTAAAATTAAGACCGGAGAATTTAACTTGGTTTATTTTAGAGATGTTCAATATGGTGATGAAATTTTAGATGCTATAGGCCTATTTAAATCGGAAACAAAAGTACCTTTTATAAAAATGCATCCAGAAGATGATCGCTACATTCACAGACATGAATTTGGTTATAAAATCGATGGGATTGATAAAGCAGCAATTATTTTTAATACCGACAAAGAAGATGGCTATAGAATTCTGACAGTGGATCATACCAATAAGAATGCAGAAGCTGCTTTTTGGAAAGACGAGTTTTTAAAACTGGAAGCTGTTCATAATGAATTTCACCAGACTAAAGTAGTTATGGATATTGCAAAAAGTTTCATGACAGATCATGTAAAAGATACTTTTGATTTAAGTCGTGCAGAACAAATTGACCTATTAAATAAATCAGGCGATTATTTCAAAACACATGATCAATATGAACCTGAATCTTTTGCTGAAGAGGTTTTTGATAATCCACAGATGGCTTCAAATTTTCAAAACTACAACAGCAATTATCTTTCAGAAAACAATGTTCAACTTGATGATCAAATGAAGTTATCGGAAGATGCGGTAAAAAAATATGGGAGAGTATTCAAATCTGTCTTGAAGCTTGATAAAAATTTTCACATTTACATTCATGGTGACAAAGATAAAATTGAACGTGGCCGTGAAACAGACGGTAGAAAGTTTTATAAAATTTATTATGAAAATGAATTTTAATACCGTTTAAAAGATTTCTTTAAGTCTAATTAATTTCCTTTAAACCATTTTTTTAAGATTTCTTCGGCTTTTTTTCCTTGAGGAGTATAATCTTTTTTCATTCTTTCTCCGGCAAATTCATTAGGATACCATTTCCAGAGAAAGCTACCATGCCAATAATCTTTACATCCAAATGTGGCATAAATTGCATCCAAAGCATTAGCTTGAGCTTCTTCACTATATTTGCATTTGTCTCGATTTTTTTCCAAAACCCAAGTTTGGTGAGCACAGTTCTCTACAGACATGTAACCAAACTCTGTAAAAAGTATGGGCCTATTCTCTTTTTTAGAAAAACTAGCAATTTCGTTTTCTATCGGAAGCCAAGCTTTTTTCAATTCCGATGCCATAGGCTGGTCTTTATTTAACAAAGGGAAATAAGCATTAATTCCAATGTAATCAAGTGCATCCCAAAAAGGAACCTTATTGTATTCATCCCAATTTGCAGCATAAACCAAAGAGCCAGAATAAATTTCTCTAACTTTCTTTATTAAACCACGCCAATACTCTTCTCTCACATCGACTGTTTTTTTCCATTCAGTTCCAATACAAAATAAAGGGACATCATATTTTTGAGCTATTTCTGCAAAGAGCAAAATATATTTTTCATTAGATGTTTCCCATTCTTTCCAATTAGCTTCCTTATAAAAAGAAACATCTCCAGTCCACCCGCCATGAATGTAAATTTGTGGCTTTAACATGACTTGTAGCCCACTCTCCATTGCCGTTTTTATTGTTTCCTCAGCACCCTCTGGTGTTTCTCCCCACCATTGCCATTCGTGCTGACCAAAATTGACCTTGGGTTCATCATTTCTCATAAAACCATATGGAATGACAGCGATCCAATTGGCATGCACCTCCTTTATTTTCAACATTGGATTTGAAGAAAAAGGTTTTGGTGGAGCTACAAAACTTAAACCATTCATCTTTTGTAAAGGTTCTCTATCTGAGTTTTTAACAACATCGACAGCAGCAGACTCAGGTAGATTCTGCTGACAAGACATTAATAAGACAATTAAGAAGAAAAACAAGATTTTGGTATATAGTTCCACTATCTAGAATTGAAGTAATAAATAACATTCGAACAATCGAGCTTTTCGAGCATTCGAGCATTCGAGCATTCGAACATTCGAACATTCGAGCTTTTCGAGCTTTTCGAGCATTCGTAATGCAAGATAGAATCTGCTCGTAAATTTTAAATGTTAATAAAGAATTTATTAATAATTAATGCGTTATACATGACAGAGTCTAGAAAAATAATCTAAATGTGAGCGAAATTCGTTAGATTTGGAAAGAGAGAGTCAGCAGCCCCGATGTTTTTCATATAATTCCTTGTCAGAATACTTAGCGAGAGTAGTACATTTTTAAAAGGGGCTGCTACTTTTAATTCAACGCTCACCAAGCAATATGTGCTGCCTACATTTATAAATAACTTTGATCAAAGGCCTAATAAGTGGCTGAGTTAACTTAAAATCTCTTATTATACATCAGGTAAACCTATTTTAAGCTCATTTAGGTAAGCATTTTTCTGCGAAGTTCTTCGAGCAAGGTTAGTTTCAGTGTGGTAGTTGTGCATGTTTAAAAATGAAACCTGAATTTTATTCCATTCATTTTTATTGCGCAAGATTCCAAAAGCTTTTAGCTCTTCAAAAAGAGTATCTCCTATTTTGTAAAAGTCTTCTCTTCCGAGATAATCTAAATCTGCATCACATATTATTCTTTCAAGTTGATTTTTTGGTGATTGAGGAATTTTAGTAGCCAGTATCATACCAACAATGCAGTCAATGTCTTTTGGGCTGTATCCAAATCTTGGTAAATGCTTTTGACAGATTTCTACTCCTCTAATTTCATGTTCATCCATGACTTCTGTAAATCCTACATCATGAAATAATGCGGCGGTTTTTAATAAAACTAATTCATCATCAGACACTCCCCCCTCTAACTCTGCAATTTCTTGAACCAATTCAAGCACTTCAAGAGTATGGTGGACACCATGATAAGTTAGCTCTAAAGACAATTCTCTCTCTAACTTGTCTAAAACAAAAGCTTTGGCAGCTTGATATTGCATTTATTTTTTATAATCAGGAGCATAAACACCTGTTGCCATGAATTTTAATTCTTCTTCTGGTTCAGTAATTTGTGCGATTTCTTCAGGACTTTTACCTGCATCTTCAGCATAATGTTGTAATTCATCAACTGGAGTAACATCTTTATAGGCATATCCATTCATCACAACTTCCTTACCAGCAAGGTCTAATGGCATAAAAAAGCCATAGTCTTTAAATTTTACGAAAATTTCGTTGCCTTGTTCAGTTGCAATATTCATCCAACATCCTTTTTTCAAACAAACTGATTCGACCATTCCTCTCAATTGAACTTGCATAGAATCTGAAGGATTTAATTGGCCAACTAGCTGATCTAATTCTAATGGATTTTTCACTTTAAAAGATTCTCCAAAATAACCAGGTTCTATGTTAGCACTTTGTGTGTTATTACAAGATGCTGATAAGCCTACCATAACACAGATGAATACATAAAATCTTATCATTATATCACACTTTTTTAACATTTAAAAAACAAAAGTTTAATTTTTACTACTGAAGCAATATCAAACAAAGATATAAAGTTATACATACACCTCATTAAAGGGGACTTCTAATTTACTAAAAATCAAACAGCCTATACTAATACCACTACATTTTTATATTGATCTGATTAATAATTAAATCCGACGACATGAAGTGGTTAAGTTGTTTTATTTTTATGCTCACATGCTCACAAATTTTTTCTCAATGTATAGATGGCGAATGCTGGAATGGCAAAGGAACCTATATTTATGACAGTGGTGCTAAATATGTAGGAAGCTTTAAAGATGGTAAAATACATGGCAAGGGCACCCTATATTTTTCTAATGGTGATAAGTACATAGGAGATTGGATTGATCATTATAGAACTGGCGAAGGAAAACTTTTTAAAGCAAAAGGAGGTGAATACACAGGCGATTTTCAAAAAAACAAATTTCATGGCATAGGAAAATATGTCTACCCTACAGGGGACATTTATGTAGGTGATTGGAAGAGTAATATTGCTGAAGGTGAAGGTGAATATTCTTTTGTCAATGGCAACATTTATGTTGGAAAATTCAAAAATGGAAAATTTCACGGTAAAGGAACCATGCATTATACCGATGATTCATACTTTGAAGGTATTTGGGCGAACAACAAAAAAGAAGGGCCAGGTAAAATGGTAGGAGCGAATGGTAAAAGCACCAAAGGCTATTGGAAAGATGGAAAATTTCAAAAAGATAAAGTCAAAGAAAAAGAGTCTCCAGCTTTAAAAGACGATAAGCTTGAAAAAATAACAAGCAGCACAAAAATTAAAAGCAAAATAAGAAATTGTAACGATGGGTCTTGCATGAATGGCAAAGGTGAGTTTGTCTATCGAGATGGTTCCAAATACATAGGAGATTTTTACAAAGGACTTCCAAAAGGCCAAGGAACCGTATTTTATTCAAATGGAGACAAATATGTTGGAGGTTGGAATAAACATGCTCCAAATGGTCAAGGGCTTATGCATTATAAATATGGAAGAACGCTAGGCGCTTACTGGCAAGATGGGAAAGTAATGAAAGTATTGAATTCTGTGCAAAACGTCCCAGACGAAATCGTAGAAGTAAACAGATCAAGTGAAGTGAAAATTTGGTCCATCATTGTTGGTGTTGGTAGGTATAACCATATGCCTGCATTAAAATATACAGATGATGATGCTTACCGTTTATTTGCTTTTCTAAAAAGTCCGGAAGGTGGTGCAGTACCAGATAGTCAAATTAGAGTGCTCATTGATGAAGAAGCAAAAAGAGAAAACATACTCCGCCAAATGAAAAGAATTCTACTGCAAGCTGATGAAAATGATGTTGTCTTGTTTTATTTCTCAGGTCATGGCTACGACGGTTCTTTTATCCCTTTTGATTATGATGGATACAACAACTTGCTAAAACATACTGAAGTGATTGATATCCTAT
This sequence comes from uncultured Saprospiraceae bacterium, assembly GCA_937941095.1. Lineage (GTDB taxonomy): Bacteria > Bacteroidota > Bacteroidia > Chitinophagales > Saprospiraceae > JALZVN01. The sequence goes on from CALDYJ010000040.1 coordinate 35,631, forward strand.
CAAAAAGTAGAGCTAAGCATAAATTAGTTTTCGCAGATGCATGCCATTCAGGAAGCCTTTTGCAAGGAGAAAGCTTAGCTGCAAAATCTCCAAATTTTAAACCCTTGACTGAATACTATTCATCTTTTGAAAGTACAAAAGGTGGTTTAGCCTTATTGTTATCCTCCAAAAGTAATGAATACAGCTTGGAGGATCAAGGGCTAAGACAAGGTGTATTTAGCCACTATTTATTAAGGGGAATGAAAGGCGAAGCTAATGCTGATCAAAATAAAATAGTGACGATCACAGAATTGTATAATTATGTAAATAAGAAAGTTAAAAAATACACCAACGGGATCCAAACACCTAACATCTCAGGAAATTATGACCCTAAAATGCCAGTTTCTTTTCAGGCAAGATAAAATTGAAGTAATAGTCTAAGTGCTGAAGCTTAATTTTAAAATCCTTAATGCTCAGTACTTAGACTAAAAACATATTTATTCCTCAAAAACCTACCGTTCCCTAAACCGTTCCCCCCACCCCCCTTTTCTTTGCGATAAAAAATAATTTATACTAGAAAATCGTAATATTTGCATTGATTTTGTATAGTAATACCTATAAGTAACGCTATAGATCAAACGTAATGAAACATATTTACTCCCAACTCATCCTTCTTTTTATTCCCATTATCGGCTTAGCACATTGTATTAGTGGTGACTGTTTAAACGGCACAGGAAAATATAAATTCCCAAGTGGAGCAATTTATGAAGGGACTTTTCTAAATGGAGAAGTACATGGAGACGGAATCTGTAGATACAGCGATGGAAGTATTTATCAAGGACAATGGCAATTTAGGTATCCTCATGGCAGTGGTACAAAAACTTATAGCGATGGAAATCATTGGAGCGGTAGATGGGAAAAAGGTAAACCTTTAAATGAAAATGGTTTTCACTTTGACGAATCAATGATTAGTAAAGGTGCATCCCAGTATGATGGAACAGACATCCAATCAGGATGCATCATTGGAGATTGTGAAAATGGCTTAGGCACCTATGCATATGCTGATGGAAGTAAATACGAAGGCCAATTCAAAGCAGGCAAAAAGCAAGGCTGGGGTTCTTTTTACTTTGCAAATGGTGATAAATATACTGGCGATTTTAAATTGAATTATGCTGAAGGTTATGGAACCATGTTTTATGTCAATGGCACGATTTACAAAGGTAACTGGTATAAAGGCGAATACATCAAAGAAGAGATGATTAGTAAAGGAGGGAGAGGTTGTGTAAAAGGTAATTGCATCACTGGTGAAGGAACTTATATTTATGAAGGTGGAGTTGGAACTTATGAAGGTGAATTCTTAGAAGGAAGACCTCATGGAAAAGGTGAATGTGTTTATGCCAATGGTGAAAAATACTTAGGTGAATGGCAGAATGGTGGATTTCATGGTCAAGGGACATTATTACTTAATGATGGAACCAAAGTAAGTGGTACTTGGGAAAATGGAAGCCTGATCAGAGAAAATGAGTTTATTGAACAAGTGAAAACCAGTGCAAAAAACAATGTAAAAATCTGGGCAGTGATCATTGGTGTTTCATCATATGAACACATGCATACCTTGAAATATTCTGACGATGATGCATACAAAGTGTATGCGTTTTTAAGAAGTCCAGAAGGAGGAGCTGTTGATGATGCTCAAATTAAAATCCTAATTGATGATTATGCTACAAGGGACAATGTGCTGTCAGCATTAACTGAAACTTTTAGCAAAGCTGGAAAAAATGACATGGTCGTCATGTACTTTTCTGGACATGGATTGAAGGGATCATTTTTACCAATTGATTATGATGGATTCAACAATAAGATCTATCATCAAGAAATCAACACCATATTAAACTCAAGCCCTGCAAAATTTAAATTACTAATTGCAGATGCTTGTCATTCAGGAAGTTTATTAACCAGTAAAGGTGGAAATCCTTTTGAAGGTTTTTATCAAGCACTTGCTCAGTCTCAACCAGGAATGGCACTCATTATGTCATCCAAATCAGAAGAAACTTCCTTGGAATCTAATAACCTTAGACAAGGTGTATTTAGCCATTTCCTTTTAAAAGGTTTGAAAGGAGACGCAGACCTAAACACCACTAATACAGTCACCATAGCTGAGCTCTTTAAATACATCAGCAGCAATGTCAAAAGCTATACCGCTAATAGACAGTCTCCCATTATAAAAGGTGATTATGATCCTAATATGATCATCTCCCAAACGAAGTAATATTTTATATTACTAGAATCGTATATTTGATCTAAGTCCTAGTGAAGCATGGCTTCGAGGCCTATCAACTATTGGATTAAACCTTATTAGATTCCTAACGTCTAAAATTCAAACAATCGGATTGAAAGAAGATATTGATGATAAAATATTAAGCCTCATCAGTAATAAAACCAGCGTTGAGCAAGGTTTTAGACTTTTGATGGATACCTATCAAGAAAGGTTATATCATCACATTCGCCGAATGGTTATTGAGCATGAAGATGCTGATGATGTTTTACAAAATGTCATGATTAAGGTTTTTAAAAGCATTCATAAATTCGAACAGAATGCTGCCCTTTATACTTGGCTTTATCGAATCGCAACTAATGAAACGATTAGTTTTTTACGAAAAAAGAACAGGAAAAAGACTAGTTCAATTCACAATGAAGACTTAAACCTTGACAATACATTAAAAGCAGAAATACAGTTTGATGGAGACGAAGCTCAAAGAATTTTGCGACAAGCATTAAATGAATTACCAGAAAAACAAAAACTGGTTTTTAATATGAGGTATTTTGATGAGATGCCATACAAACAAATTGCAGAAGTTTTAAATACGTCTGTAGGCTCACTCAAAGCATCCTATCATCATGCAGTAAAAAAAATTGAAAGTTATATAAAGCAGCAAAACTTTATTTAAGTCTTAAAAATGAAAAAGGAAATTATTGATGAGTTGCAAGAAATGAATTCATTTCTTGCAGAACATAAAATCGAAGATGGCTATCAAGCACCAGCTAATTATTTTAATAATTTGCAATTGGACCTGCTTCAAAAATTAGACATTAAGAATGAAAACAACGCTCAAGAAAAACCGCTAGGTACTTTTCAGAAAATCATGCAAGCAATACTAAGGCCAGCACCTCTTTTGACAGCAGCAGCGCTTGCTTTATTTGCACTAGGTATTTTCTTTTGGCCAGCTTATGATGCAACTATTGATGCCCAGCTTTCTTTTTCAGACCTTTCAGAAGAAGAAGTTCATGCTTATATTGAAGACAACATAGATGAATTTGATCTGGACCTCCTTTCCATAGCAGATGCAAGTATCGATGAAACTACCTTGATGAACAAACTCGAAGATGATCAGCTAGACGAGTACATAAACAACAACATTGAGGAGTTTGACGAACAATTATTTGACGAAATATTTTAAATTATAATAGATATGAAACAGTTCTTATTATTGATTTTTTTGAGTCTGACTTTTGGCACTATTGCCATTAGCCAAGGACCTCCGAGCAGAGTCGGCGACAAAGGCCACAAAGGTGAAAAAGTCAAAGCAATGAAGGTTGCCTACCTTAGCAGTAAGCTCGAGCTGACACCTGAAGAGGCAGAAAAATTTTGGCCGATTTACAATGAACTACATGAAAAAAATAGAAATCTCAGAAAAGATTTTATAGACCGCCAGAACATTGGCATCGACATGACTGAGGCTCAAGCACAAGCAGTTATAGCGAGTCAAATAAAAATGGAAGAAGCACAATTAGCCTTAAAAAAAGAATACATAGAAAAGTTGCATACTGCAGTTTCATACAAAAAATTAATTATGCTTAAACAAGCAGAAAAAGAGTTTAAAAAAGAACTCTTGCATAGAGCTAAAGGACAACGTAAACACAGATAATAAATACCCTTTCAATTCGACTAAAGGGGGCTTCAAATGCTTAACATTTGAAGACCCCTTCTCTTTACAAGCAAAGCCATAAAAAATCCTACCTTTGTTGAAAACCAGTATCAATGGATCCTATTTTTTGCTACATCTCCTGGGATGCTAATCCTGAAATATTCAGCGTTGGAAGCTTTTCTATAAGGTGGTACAGCCTGTTCTTCCTCATCGGATTTGCTATAGGCTTTCAGATTATGAAAAAGTTTTTCAAGCATGAAGGCAAACCAGAAGAATGGCTAGATTCATTATTGCTTTATTTGATGATTGGTACTGTCTTAGGGGCCAGAATAGGGCATTGTGTCTTTTACGATTGGGACTACTTTAGCCAACACCTTTTAGAAATCATTTTACCTGTACGATTTGAACCTGAGTTTAAGTTTATTGGCTACCGAGGATTGGCAAGTCATGGTGGAGCTATAGGAATTATTTTGATGATGTGGCTATTTTCAAGAAACGTCACAAAGCTTAATATGCTATGGATTTTAGATCGTGTGGTGATTCCAGTGGCATTAACAGGGATGTTCATTAGGCTTGGAAATCTTATGAACTCCGAGATCTTAGGAAATCCCACAAATGTATCCTGGGCATTCATATTTATAAAAGATACTGAATTAGGAGATACCCCCGTCCACCCTGTCCAATTGTATGAATCCCTATGTTACTTAGGCATTTTTATATTTATGTGGTGGCAATACTGGAAAACCAATGCTAAAGATAAATTAGGCTTTCTCTTTGGGACATTCCTAGTTTTACTCTGGACTGTACGGTTTATATTAGAATATTTCAAAAGAAGTCAAGGTGGTCTTGAAACTTCTTTCGGAAATGCACTTACAACAGGACAATTGTTAAGTTTGCCTTTTATTTTGATAGGCATTTATTTTGTCGTGAGAAAGCCCCCAGAAAAGGCAGCAAAAACGTAAATTTCACGTTATTGTGACGATATAATTGGCATAAAAATTGTTATATTAAACTTTTATTTTATTGAAAAAATACCCTTTTAAGTATATTGTAACAGGGTATAATAGGACATAGATTTGTAGTACAGATAAAGTAATGCATCCCAACCAGTATATTTTATCATATACCATGAATTCCGATTGTCATTTTATGAATTTAAATAAGCTATTACTCATTTTCGTATTGTTTTGCGCTTTGTTCTCTTGCACAAGAGATCAGCTTGACATGTCCGCTACAGACATGGATTTAGAAAATACCATTTCAAGAGTATCCCCATCAGGAAATTTGAGTTCTTTTACTTTACCTGAAACAGGTGATTATAGCCAATTTATGCAGGATCCAAGGAATCCTATGACTCCTGAAAAAGTTGCTTTAGGAAAACTACTTTTTTATGAAACTGGTCTAGCAACAGATGCCATTAAAGACATAGGGAAAGAAACTTATTCATGTTCTTCTTGCCATGTTCCAGATAAAGGTTTTATGCCAGGAAGAGTTCAGGGCATAGCTGATGGTGGAATTGGCTTCGGAAATAGTGGCGAAGGCCGCTCAAGATTTCATCTTTATGATGAAGAAGAACTAGACGTGCAAGGAGCTCGACCATTGAGTCTTTTAAACGTTGGATTTGTGACAAATACCTCTTGGTCAGGAATGTTTGGTGCTGGCAATGTTAATCAAGGGACTGAAGACAAATGGAAAGGCGCAACTGAAGTTAATCAATTGGGTTACTTTGGTCTAGAATCTCAAAACATTGAAGGGCTGCATTTACACAGGATGGATGCTAGTAGAGAAAACCTTGAACGATTAGGCTATGAGTCCATGTATGACAATGCTTTTCCTAACATACCAAAACATGAAAGGTATTCTGAAATAACCACTAGCTTCGCGATCTCAGCTTATTTAAGAACTTTGGTTCCTAATGAAGCTCCTTTTCAAAATTGGTTAAGAGGTGATATGACTGCAATGAGCGAGGAAGAAAAAAGAGGTGCAATCTTGTTTTTCAGTAAGGCTGGTTGTGTAAATTGCCACCAAGGACCTGGTCTGAATAATCAAAAATTTTATGCCTTAGGAGTAAAAGACCTATATGAGACTGGAGAAGCTTTTGCAACTGGTCCAAATGATATAAGAAATCTAGGAAGAGGCGGATTTACAGAAAAAACAGAAGACATGTTTAAATTTAAAGTCCCTCAGATTTATAACATGAAAAATGCAAACCATTACTTTCATGGTTCTAGTAAAAAAAGCTTAAAAGAAGTTGTTGAATATTTTAATGATGGTTTAAAAGAGAATGCTAATGTTCCTTCTTCACAAATTTCAGGATTTTTTCATCCGCTAAACCTCACTCCTGAAGAAGTAAATGACTTGACTTCATTTTTAGAACATGGTCTATACGACCCTAATCTAAATCGATACATACCAGATGAAGTTCTTTCTGGCAACTGTTTTCCAAACAATGATGTACTTTCAAGAGTACAAATGGGTTGTGAATAATAGGTATTTATAAGCTGTTTTGGCTTAGGTTTTAAAACAAAACTCTTTTATTGGCAGTAGTCTAGAATCTTCCAAGGCAGCTGTTCTGTGGCCTAGACCTTTCTGATATTCTTTATTCATTGCAAACTCCATAAATACAGCTTTGTTTCTGTGCTTTACAAGTAAAACAACATCCCAATTTTCTGATTCTGGCCCGATCAAGAAAGCACCACTTTCACCATAGAACAAGACTTCTCCATTTGCTTCTTTTAAAAATGGCAAGGTATGTTTCATGTATAATTTATACGCTTCTTTTCCAGAGATTTTATTAGCTGGTGCTAATTCTTTTGATTTTGAATAGTCGGCTACTTCTTTAAATTTCAAAAGATTCAACATGACTATAGATTCACCAGACGCGCCTGCAAAAAATGCTTTGCCTGCTGATTGAGAAACATCTACGTATTTTTTATTTTCCATTGGCGAATGTGAGCTCTGCTAAAGAGAAATACATTAAGGTCTATTTCAACTTTTTATACATTTCCAAGTTAAGGATTCCCAACTTTGCAAAAAAGTGCTGCAAAGAAACCCTCAGCACACCTAATCCATATTTAATACTACGAGGTAAATTAATAGAAGAGGCCTCTTCAAAATATTTTGTAGGACAAGTTACTTCTCCAATGTCGAAACCTGCGAATACAATTTGTGAAAGCATTTCATTATCAAAAACAAAATCATCATTGTTTGCATTGAAATTGATGGTTCGTAATACTTCACCACTGAAAGCTCTATACCCTGTATGATACTCCGATAGTTTGTAATTGATTAATAAATTTTGACTGGCGGTCAAAATTCTATTCGCAATGTATTTGTATAAAGGCATTCCACCTTTCAAAGCTCCTTTTCCTAAAATCCGACTCCCTAAGACGACTGGATAAAGACCTTCTCCAATAATGTTGACCATAGAAGGGATAAGCAGAGGCGTATATTGATAATCAGGATGAAGCATAATGACGATGTCTCCGTCAAGTGCCAAGGCTTTGTTGTAAAGTGATTTTTGATTACCACCATATCCTTTATTGCTTTCATGGGCAATGATGTGTTTAATGCCAAGCTCACGGGCTTTTTCAACCGTATTGTCTTTAGAAGCATCATCGCATAAAATTATCTCGTCGACTAAATCAGAAGGCACCTCATTTAAGGTTTTTTCCAAGGTCAAAGCTGCATTATAAGCAGGTAGTACGACTATGACTTTCTTTCCTTTATACATATATGTTATTTATGCAAATTGAGTTCCAATCCCTATAATATGCCAAATATAAATCATTCTTAGTCTTCACAAATGACTAAAATTTAACATAGTTGGAATTTTACGTAAATTCGAGAATAAAATTAAAAATGAAGAAAAAAGGATGCTTGAAGTGGATTGCCTATATTTCTGGCTTCATGTTGATAGCCTTGATCGTTTCTTATTTCGCCTTTAATGAAAAAGAACCAATAGGTCAGGATAGCCCAGAGGCAAAAGCCATGGCTGAAAAAATGCTCAAAGCTGTTAATAAACCTGCTTGGGATTCTCTACAGTACATTGCATGGACATTTCCTGGAGGAAACAAATACATCTGGGATAAAAAAAGACATTTTGTCCAAGTAAAATGGGATGATAAGGAGGTTTTATTAAACCCGAACGAAATTTCTGGAATCGCGAAAAAAGGAGGAACTGTAGTCACTGACCCTGAAGCAGATAAGCTGGTAAAAAAAGCTTGGTCTATATTCTGTAATGATTCCTTTTGGCTAAATGCTCCTGTCAAAGCATTTGATCCAGGAACTGATAGGAGCATAGTTGAGATCGATGGCAAAAAAGGATTGAAGGTATCCTATTCGTCAGGAGGGGTAACTCCAGGCGATTCTTATGTTTGGTTTCTAAATGAAGATGGACTTCCTACGAGTTATAAGATGTGGGTCAAGATCATTCCTGTAGGCGGTATGGAATTTACTTGGGAAGGCTGGAAAGAAATGTCTGGTGGAGCAATGATATCAAGCAGCCATCAAAGCAGAGGACCTACACTCGAACTTACAGACATAAAAGCTGGCCAATCCTATACAGATTTTGGCTTTGAAACAGACCCTTTTGAAGGATTGTAACGTTCAATTGCTTGTTGGATGCTAGTTGTTCGATGTTGGACATTTGGCATCAATTGAAATTAAAATTAACCATTTGTAAGCATAAAATAATTAAAGCCTATTGGTGTTAAATCTTGACAACCATCGACTAACATCAATCAACTAAGTAATATGCGCACAGTAATAGAACCAGAACAAAAAGCACTTGAAATAAATCTTAACGA
>CALDYJ010000041.1 GCA_937941095.1 uncultured Saprospiraceae bacterium
CATGCATTTGGATGCTTCCGTCAAATAAGGAATTAAACAAGGGTAAAAGGTCATTTTTGATTCTTGGGATGACTACTTCCGTTTCAGGATCCCCCATTCTACAATTGTACTCGATGACGTGTGGTTCACCTTTTACGTTTATCAAGCCGAAAAACACAAAACCTTTATAATCTAAATTTTCCTTTTGAAGACCTTCAATGGTAGGTTTTACAATTTTTGATTCTACTTTTTGCCACATAGCTTCATCTACAAATGGGACCGGAGAAATCGCTCCCATGCCTCCCGTATTTAAACCTTTGTCTCCTTCGTTAATTCTTTTGTAATCTTTAGCTTCCGGCAAAAGCTTATAATTTTCACCATCTGTGAGCGCAAAAACTGAAAATTCTAAACCACTCAAAAATTCTTCTATTACAACCTTAGCGCTTGCTGCTCCAAATTTTCCATTCAGCATGTCGGCCAAAGCTTTTTTAGCTTCTACTTTATCCTCTATAATTAGCACACCTTTCCCAGCAGCGAGGCCATCAGCTTTAAGCACATACGGTCCTTCTTTTGAATCAATGTAGCTTAATCCTTCTTGGAGACTTGCTTTTGAAAATTCCTGATAAGCAGCTGTTGGAATATCATGTCTTTGCATAAACTTTTTAGCGTAGGCTTTACTTCCTTCTAACTGTGCTGCTTCAGCGGCAGGGCCTACAACTTTTATCTTTGAATCTTTAAATTTGTCTACAATTCCGTTCACCAATGGTTCTTCTGGGCCAACAACAATCATGTCGATGTTTTCATTGGCTGAAAATGCAGCAATGGCTTCAAAGTCATTATAAGCGATCTTAACATTGCTTCCACATAACGCAGTTCCAGCATTGCCAGGAGCTATGAATAACTTGTCGCAAATAGGGCTTTTTGAAATGTTCCAAGCGAGCGCATGTTCTCTTCCTCCACTTCCTAAGATCAGTACATTCATTAGATGATTTTTAGTCTGCAAATATAATCCGTGAAAAGAAATATTGTCTTTTAAGTCAGATAAATTATAAGAATAATAATCTCTGACTGTGTGGCTTCATATGATAGGCAGTCTTATAAAAATTCAGTATTTTCGCCCTCCAATCATATACAACGAAATGATCAGCTTTCTTAAAGGCCTAATAGCATACAAAAATCCTACTTACATCATCATAGAAGCCAATGGTATAGGCTATCATGTGAACATCAGTCTAAACACCTACAGTCAGATCGAAAAGTTAGAAAAGGTTAAGTTATTTACTCATTTACACGTCAAAGAGGATAGCCACACCCTTTATGGCTTTGCTGAACCTTTTGAAAGACATGTTTTTGTTCATTTAATCTCAGTAAGTGGGATTGGGCCAAACACGGCTCGAGTTGTGCTGTCTTATATGAATGCTGAAGATGTGCGAGCTGCCATTTTATCTGAAAATGTTAGTGCATTTCAAGCCGTCAAAGGCATAGGTGCAAAAACAGCTAAAAGAATCATATTAGACCTCAAAGACAAATTTTTGAAGGATGGAGGACAAAGCCCTAGTAGCACTATTTTAGTAGACAATAGTTTGAGAAATGAGGCGTTATCAGCTTTAGTTTCCTTAGGGTTTAACAAGAATCAAGTTCAAAAAACCCTCAATAAACTCTGGAATGAGGTGCCAAGTGATGCTACGGTTGAAAGCATAATTAAAGGAGCACTTAAGCAATTGACCTAATCTCTTGATTTTCCAACTAAGAATGAGAATTTGAACAACATATTGAGGAATAATTCGTAATTGTAATGGTTGAAGTGCAATGAAATTTAAATGAATAATTACCACAGGGAAAGACCCTAGCTATAGCATGAATAAAAAATACTTATCAACAATACTTATCGTCCTTTATTTTTCTCTTGGAAATAGCTTATTTGCCAATGATTATGGAGGAAATAAGCTAGATAATCCATATCAGTCTTCAGTTTCAGAACTTAGTCAGGACACTATCCCCTTGAGAGATCGTTTTGAGAATTCAGTTTTTGATGAAAACTACAACCCTTTTGATCTTGACGATCCTGATATTATTAACAAAGACGTAGAATACGACAGCGAAACTGGACAATACATCATTTCCGAAAAAATAGGAGAAGAGTATTATAGGATGCCTACTTACATGAGTTTCGACGAATATTTAGATTATAAAGCGAAAGAACAAGAAAGAAATTATTTTAATCAATTATCAGGAGTTACAACAGGAGGAGTTTCTGGAGATGATTTATCTGATCCGATTAAAAAATTAGACATTGAGGAAGACCTGCTGGATCGATTATTCGGAGGAACAGGTGTAGAAATAACTCCCCAAGGAAACATAGATTTAACCTTTGGATTCGATAGACAAAAAGTCGACAACCCAATATTAACAGAAAGACAAAGAAGAACAGGTGGTTTTGATTTTGATATGGCCATTCAGATGAGTGTACAAGGGAAAATTGGAGAGAAATTAAACCTTGGAACAAACTATAATACTCAAGCAACATTTGATTTTGAAAATCAAATGAAACTAGCTTACGATTCTGAACAGTTTAGTGAAGATGAAATCATAAAAAAAATAGAAGCTGGTAATGTGAGTCTTCCGCTTAGATCTAATTTGATCCAAGGAAGTCAATCGCTTTTTGGTATAAAAACAGAATTGCAGTTTGGACGACTTTGGCTGACAGCAATAGCTTCCCAACAAAAATCAAGAAGAGAGCAATTACAAATCCAAGGAGGTTCTCAAATCCAAGAGTTTGAAGCATTCGCAGATGAGTACGATGAAAACAGACACTTCTTCCTTTCTTATTTCAATAGAAACAATTACGAACCTGCCTTGCAGAATCTTCCACAGATCAACAGTTTGTTTAAGATCACGAGAATGGAGGTTTGGATTACAAATGATAGAAACGTAACAGAAGGTGTTAGAGACATCGTAGCACTTGCAGATTTAGGAGAAGGAGATCCAGAAAACTTGACCAGTACCAATGTGACGGTCTCACCAACGGCAGCCAAAGATATTTTTGGAAGAGAAGCCTTAGCTGATAATGAATCGAACGACCTATACAGAAAACTGCAAGATAATCGATCTTCAAGGTATTTAGATAATGCTGTAGCAACGCTGCAATCTCCAAGTTTTGGATTTCAACAATCCAAAGACTTTGAAAAAGTAAGAGCGAGATTATTGTCTGCAACAGAATATAATTTTCATCCAGAGTTAGGCTTTGTAAGTGTAAATGTAAATCTAAGGCCAGACCAAGTACTTGGTGTGGCTTACCAGTATACTTATAATGGCGAAATCCACCAGGTAGGTGAATTTTCTACAGATGTGCCTATTAATCCTGATACCTTAAGCGTACTCTATACAAAGATGTTGAAAAGTACAACGCCACGTGTTGATTTACCAGCTTGGGATTTGATGATGAAAAATGTTTACTCTATTGGAGCTTTTCAAGTGAATAGAGAAGATTTTAAACTGGATGTTTTTTATGAAGATCCAGGAGAAGGAGAAAAGCGTTTTATTCCAGAATCTAATTTAGCGGGTACACCTTTGATTAGAGTATTCAATTTAGATAATCTAAATTCCCAAGGGGATCCCTTGCCCGATGGGGTCTTCGATTTTGTGCCCGGTGTGACCATTGACCCTAGAGGAGGAAGAATTATTTTTCCAGTCCTAGAACCATTTGGATCTTCATTGGCCAATCAAATAGATGATCCTTCTTTAAAGCAAAAATATTCTTACGACATCTTATACGATTCAACTGTAACAAGAGCTAGAGAATACCCAGAGTTCAATCGATTTAAAATAGCCGGTACCTACAAGTCAAGTGTATCTTCTGAAATACAATTAGGGGCCTTTAACTTACCTCCCGGTTCAGTAAATGTATCTGCGGGTGCGCAACAATTAGTTGAAGGGGTAGATTACGAAGTAGATTACAATATCGGCAGAATAAAAATTCTGAATGATGCCATCTTAAATTCAGGTGTACCTGTAAACGTAAGTTTTGAAGACAATACACTTTTCGGTTTCCAAACCAAAACAATGCTTGGTTTGAGAGCTGATTATCGCTTTAGTGAAGAAGTTAGTATTGGAGGTACATACATGCATTTGTTTGAAAGACCATTCACACAAAAAGTAAACATTGGAGATGATCCAATCAATAATAAGATCATTGGTTTAGATGTCAGCATTAATAAAACCGCTCCTTGGTTAACAAAAGCCATTGACAGATTACCTTTAATAGAGACCAAAGAAGAATCTAGCATTAGCTTTTTAGCAGAAGGGGCCGTATTGAAACCTGGCCACTCTCGTGCGATTAATCAAGGCGATGATAAAAAAGGTTCTGTCTACCTCGATGACTTTGAAGGGTCGGCAAGTTCTTTTGATTTAAGAACACCAGCCAATTCATGGTATTTGGCTTCGGTTCCTCAAAACGATGAGCAAAATAACAACCCAATGTTCCCAGAAGGAGAATTTATTGACACCACCTTAAATGGAGTCAATAGAGCATTGTTAAATTGGTACAGATTAGATCCAAGTGTTCGTTGTGGAAATGAGGACCTGGCAGATTCTTACTGTGCGGGGATTAGGTTAGAAGAAGTTTTTCCAAATAGACAATTGACGCCAGGTCAAACCAGCGTTGCCCAATCTTTCAATTTAAGTTATTACCCTGATGAAAGAGGTCAATACAATTTTGACCTCCCTAATGGTGGAACGGATTTCTCTGCAGGTCTAGATCGAGAAGGAAAATTAGAAGAACCAGAAACCAGATGGGCAGGAATAATGAGAGCCTTGAATACTAATAATTTTGAAGCTGCAAACATTGAGTATTTAGAATTTTGGGTATTAAGCCCTTTTATTGATGAAGCCTATCAAAGACCTCCTGGTGATGGTAAGTTATTCATAGAACTTGGAAATATTTCTGAAGATGTACTTAGAGATTCTAGAAAATCTTTTGAAAATGGATTGCCAACTGGAGATCCAGATAACCCAAGACCATTTGATGAAACCAGCTGGGGAAGAATACCTAGAGTACCACCGATTACTAATGCTTTTGATAATGATCAAGACAAAAGAATCAATCAAGATGTTGGTTTAGATGGGATGAATGATAATGATGAAGCTTCAAAATTTTCAGGAGTTTTATCTCAGTATCAAGCTGCACTAAATCCAGATGCTTATGCAGAAATAGCACGTGATCCATCAAACGATAATTTCATTTATTTTAATGATGACGAAGCTGCAACAGAAGAATCCAATTCCAACAATAGATTAAGGAGATACAGATGGTTTAATAATTCTCAAGGGAATTCAAGGCCGAATACAGGAAATACGCTTGGTTCTTCTGGAACAAATATTCCTGATTCTGAAGATTTAAATAGAGACAATACCCTAAATGAAACAGAGTCCTATTTTCAATATGAAATCGACATTGCAAGAGGAGCTCCGAATGAAATGGCGGAAACTCAATTCTTGACAGAAAGCAGAACAACTAACAGCGGTCGTACATGGTATAGATTTAAAATTCCTTTGGATCAATTCACGAATAAGGTAGGTGGGATTCAAGATTTTAGATCAATCAGGTTCATGAGAATGTATTTGAAAGAATTTGATTTGCCAATTAACTTAAGATTTGCAAGTTTAGAATTGGTTAGAAATCAATGGAGAAGATACCGTAGAAGTCTCAGACCTAATACGGTAGGACCTTTACCTGATGGAGGAGACGAAACTTTGTTCGATGTGAATGCAGTTAACATTGAAGAGAATTCTTCGAAGGAACCATTCAATTATGTATTGCCTCCTGGCATCGCAAGAGAACAATCACTTGGAGCATTCCCTAATGTATTGCAGAATGAGCAATCTTTATCCCTTGAGGTGTGTAATCTAAAAGATGGTGACGCTCGGGCGATTTATAAAATATTGAATTTAGACATGCGGGTCTTTGAGCGATTGCAAATGTTCGTGCATTCGGAGTCTGAGGATATGCTTAACGAAGGAGACATGTCTTTATTTGTAAGGATGGGATCTGATTACGAAGAGAATTATTACGAATACGAAATTCCGCTAACGATGTCTGATGAATTTAATTTGCCAGGCCCAGATACCTTAGAAGAATATAAAAATGAAGTTTGGCGATTTGAGAATGAATTGGATTTTGATTTAAAGAAATTTAAAGATTTAAAAATCGCGAGAAACAATAGTGGAGCAGTGCTTACATTTCCATATGATGAGCAAGATCCAGACAAACCACAAAATACCCTTAGAGTAAAAGGTAATCCTAATTTAGGATTAGTGAAAGGTGTTATGATAGGAATTAGGAATCGTCAAGACGATGGAGTGCCACATTGTGCAGAAGTTTGGGTGAATGAACTTAGGGTCAATGGTTTTGATGAACGAGGTGGTGGGGCAGCATTGGCGAGATTGGATATGCAGTTGGCTGATTTTGGTAACATCAGTTTATCAGGTAATTATAGTTCAATCGGTTGGGGAGCACTCGAACAGAAAGTAGCACAAAGACAGAGAGAAGAAATTCTTCAATACGACGCAGCAACGAGTTTAGAATTAAGTAAACTTCTTCCAGAACAATGGGGCGTAAAAATTCCATTTTATGCATCTTATTCAAGCACGATTAAAAATCCAGAATATGATCCGTATGATTTGGACATACCTTTAAAAGAAAAAATTCAGGCAGCTTCCAATTCTGAAAAAGACTCGATACGAGATCAAGCAGGAGATTATACGACTATAAAAAGTATGAACTTTACGAATGTCAGAAAAGAAAGAACTGGAGATGCAAAACCAATGCCTTGGGATGTTTCTAACTTTAGCTTCACTTATGCATACACAGGAACTGAAAAATCAGATCCTATCATAGAGTCTGACAAAATAGACACCTATAGAGGTGCCGTAAATTATAATTACAGCATGAAACCTCTTTACATAACTCCATTTAAAAAGATAATCAAAGGAGAGACTATTTCTAAACACCTCAAACTTATTAAAGAGGCAAATCTTAATATTGTTCCGAATACCTTCTCATTTAATACAGCTATGGATCGATCACATTCTGAAACGAAATATCGATTTGCGGGTGATGATCCTTTCTTTAATACTTTCTACGATAAGCGTTTTACTTGGGATAGAAATTATGATCTAAATTGGGATTTGACTAAAGCTTTGAAATTTTCATTCAATGCTTCTAACCTTGCTGTGATAGATGAGTTGAGCAACTTTACGGATAATGGACAAAGAAGACCTCAAGCGGAAATGGATGAATTCATAAAAGAAAACATCAGAGACTTAGGAAGAACAAAATCCTATACCCATAACCTAAGCTTAAGTTATAATGTGCCCCTTAAAAATATTCCACTTTTAGATTGGATAAATGTTAGAGCTCAATATGGCGCAAACTATAGTTGGGATGCGGCAGCACTTAATGTAGATAGTTTAGGTAATGTAATTCAAAATACACAAAACAGACAATTGTCGGCGGATTTGAATTTTGAAAAACTATACAACAAATCGAAATATTTAAAGAGCATCAATAAAGGCAAAAAGAGTAAAACAAAAAAGAAGACCAGTAGAATACAAAGAGATGAGCCGACTAAAGATGCTCCTAAAGTAGCTAAAGGAAAAACTAAAAAGAAAAAGACTAGGGAACCATCTGCAGCAGAAAGAGCACTTTTAAGGCCTCTAATGTTAATCAGAAAAGGTAAGGCTTCCTATTCTGAAAATTATGCGACTATAATTCCTGGATATACTCCAAGGACAAGATTCTTCGGAATGAATGAAGGATTTTCTGCACCTGGATGGGATTTTGTAGCTGGCTTACAACCTAAGAGTAGTTTCTTAGATGAGGCTGCGGATCAAGGAAGAATTACTGATAATATATTTCAGAATCAAGAAGTACTTCAAAACTATACCCAAAACATTAATGCCAATGTAACCATTGAACCATTTAATGAATTTAGAATAGAACTAGAAGCGACTAGGCAGTTTACAGAAAACCATACCGAATTATTTAAAGTAGCAGAACCTGGGGGAGACTTTAAACACCTTGCTCCAAGAGATGTTGGTTCACTGACGACTTCCTTTTTTGGATTAAATACTTTATTTGAAAAAGACATCGCAGGTCTTTTTAATAAATTTGAAGCAAACAGAGTTATCATTTCTAATAGATTAGGATCTGGAAACCATGATAATCCAATTGAAGCTGCTGCTAATTTTACTGATGGTTACGGAAGGTATCAAAACGAAGTTTTAATTCCAGCCTTCTTGTCAGCATATACAGATAAAGACCCAGGAACTTATGACCTAGGCTTTGATAATTTATTCAATTTTATACCGAGACCAAATTGGAGGGTGTCCTATAATGGCTTAGACAAGTTGCCTATGTTTGAAGACATATTTTCTTCTTTCAGATTAAATCATGCGTATCGATCTAGTATGACGATAAATTCATTTAATACGGATCTTGATTTTGACAATAATCAACCAACTGTTAAAAATGAAAATACGTTTAATTATTTTTCAAAATATGAAATACCAGGCCTAATGATTACAGAAGGATTTTCTCCTTTGATAGGATTGGACATGAATTTTGAGAATGACATGAACATAAGAGTTGATTGGAGTAAATCAAGAGACTTGCAGATGAGTTTTACTGATTTTCAACTTTCTGAGACAAAGACTGAAGAGTACACTTTAAGTTTTGGCTACACTAAGAAAGATGTTTACATTAAATTCTTAAAGCCAAAAACAGGAGTTAAGCTAAATACTAAAAAATCTAAACCTAGTCGATCTAAAGATGATGAGGATGATGATTCTGCAGATGATTCTACTAAAAAGAAGAAAGGGAAGAAAAATGAAGATGCATCAGATCTGAACTTTAAGTTTGATTTTTCATACAGAGATGATGTGACGATCAATCACTTATTAGATCAGGATATTCGTGAACCAACAAGAGGATTGAGGACGATTAGATTATCTCCTTCTATTGATTATGATATTAATGAAAATTTAAACGTCAGACTGTTTTTTGATTACAGTAAGACTGATCCAAAAACATCAAACTCATTTCCAATCACGAGTACTCAAGGTGGTTTAGTAATCAGGTTTACCTTAAACTAATCTGCTTCTAATTAAACTAAAAAGAGGGTTAGCGTTTATACGCTAGCCCTCTTTTTAGTTTAATAGGACTAAATTTATTTAACCAAAATGATAATCAATTCAACATCTTCTTCTTCTAAAGAACTTACTTGAAGAAATTCATCTGGATTAAAATAGGTCCATTCTTTTAATTTGATGTTTGCTAAACCATACCGTTGATAAATATTTGAGAGAAGCGGATTGATTAGGACAGCAGGTTTTCCAAGTTCCTGTTTATGAGAAGTAAACTTAGCTATGTTGAGCTTAAGCATCACAAAAAAGTCATTTTCTAAGCTGATGCTGCTTTGAAGCTTTTCTGGCAGATTAAAAGTAGCATTAGGTAAATTGGTTTTATGTTCTACTGCTATAAATTTAATGTCGACACTATCTAAGTTTTTAAAGGCATGGATATAATCTTTTTCATGTGTATTAAAGATTCCACCAGTATAGCTATCCGGAAGATTGACTTCTCTGCTTTCTTTTTGTTCGTTCAAGAGGAGCATTTTTCCCCCTTTTAAAGCTAAGTAGCAATAATTGTTTTTATGAGCATGCATTAGAGATTGTTCTCCAGGTTTTGCAAGGATTTCAATAACATTCAAAAAATCATTTTCTAATACAAGCTTGTGCAATGGCTCATCGTGTACATGGATTTGGGCATTTAGAGTTAGACACTGGATAAATAAAAAAAAGATTAAGTGAATTTTCATGCTTTAAATGTAACTAAAAAAATTACTTAGACCTTACAATAAATGTTGTACTTTGGATTTCAAAAGAAAAAGTATTGGACTCAATTACTCAGATCGTTTTAGGAGCAGCTGTAGGAGAAGTTGTCATGGGAAAAAAGGCAGGCAATAGAGCTATGCTTTGGGGAGGGATAGCAGGGACTATACCTGATTTAGACGTGCTGGCTAATCTAGTTGCTGATGATTTAACTGCACTAGCTTTTCATAGAGGGATTTCTCATTCTTTCTTTTTTGCTTTTACTGCCCCAATATTATTTGCTTTCCTGACAGAACGCTTTTATAAAAGTGGTTTGTATCAAAATAAAGTTTATAAATTCATTGCAGTAGGGATTTGGATCTTACTCATAGGATTCATACTCTTTGGGATAAATTACATTCCCTATAATTCAAGTGGTGATCCAAATTTTTATCTTTTGACAGGCAGTATATTTGGAGCCTTGGGTATACTTTATTTGTTCTGGAGTAATTACCTCAATAAGACCTTGTTAAAAGTAGATTTGAGTAGGAAAGATTGGTATTGGCTCTTTTTTTGGTCAATTTTTACTCATCCTTTGCTTGATTCTTGTACAACTTATGGGACACAACTCTTTCAACCCTTTTCAGATTACAGGGTTGGTTTCAATAACATTTCTGTAGCTGATCCTGTTTACACGGTTCCTTTTGCCATTTGTTTATTAATTGCAAGATTTTTGACCCGAGGGTCTAAATTACGATCTTATGTTAATTGGGCTGGAATAATCATAAGCTCTGCTTACTTGATATTTACGGTTTTTAATAAGTTTAAAGTAAATCGAGTTTTTGAAAAATCATTAGCTAGGGATGGGATTGTATATGAAAGGTATACCACTTCACCAACCATCTTAAATAACTTATTATGGTCTGGGACTGCAGAAGGAGATACTGCTTTTTATCATGGTATGTATTCGGTTTTAGATAAGAAAGATGAAGTCATTAAGTTTAACGTCATTCCTAAAAATTATCATTTAATTGAAGGCAAAGAAGATACTAGAGCCATTAAAACGTTGAATTGGTTTTCAAATGGTTACTATTGCATCATACCTTACAATGGCGACACCATCCAGTTAAATGATTTAAGATTTGGTACTCAATCGATTGAGTACACAGGAAAGCCAGAAGACTTTATTTTTGGATTCATCTTAAACTACAAAGATGGTGAATTTGAGGTGGAAGAAAATAGGGCTGCAAGGGAAGGTGATGTTGGCGAAATGTTCAAACAGTTGTGGGGAAGAATGATGGGGATATAATTAATCTTATGTCATAGTTACCTTGGACGTTCCTGATTAAAATCTTCCATTACATCCATTGCTTTTTTAAGCTCAAGTGTATTTGCCGGTGATAAGTCAACCAGAGGAAGTCTTACTTCTTTACTGCATAAGTTTTTAAATTCCATGCAAGCTTTAATCCCGACAGGGTTTCCTTCGATGTATAACCATTTATGTAGATGCTGGAATTTTAAATTTAATTTCTTGGCCTCTTCAAGGTTTTGCTCAAGGATTAATCTGGTCATTTTTGACCATTCTTTAGGATAGGCATTCCCGATAACTGAAATAACACCATCGCCACCAGCAGCACAAAGAGCAAAACAGCTAGGATCATCACCTGACAAAACGAGGAAGTTTTTAGGTTTTTCTCTGATGATTTTAATTCCTTGGATGATGTCTCCGGAGGCTTCTTTGACAGCTATAAATTTAGAGTTAGCTCTAGCTAAACGAACAGTTGTATCTGCAGTGACATTAGAAGCGGTTCTTCCAGGTACATTATATATTATGATAGGGAGAGGGCTGTGTTCTGCAACTTGCATATAATGTCTAAAAATTCCTTCTTGTGTTGGTTTGTTGTAAGAAGGGCTACTGGATAAGATTGCATCAAAACCATCAAAGTTAAAAGTAGCTATTTTTTTACAGAGTGCTGCAGTATCGTTTCCTCCGAACATTCCAGCCACTAGAGGTACGCGTTTGTTGTTGACTTTAAGTATAAAATCACAAACTTCTCTTGATTCAGGATCACTTAATGTGACTGATTCTCCTGTTGTACCAAGACAGACAATGTAGTCGGTGTTGTTGTCAATTAAAAAGTGGATGATTCTTTCTAAGGAATCATAATCAACTTGACCATTCTTAAAAGGAGTAACCATAGCTACACCTGTTCCTCTAAATGCTTGGCTCATTTTGTTTTTTTATGTTCATAGATTTTAGAATGGAATCACTGGTCTTGATGAATTGCTTAAAATTGTATTGCTCGAGTTTGATCATAAGATCACAACCTGTTTTTTTATCTGTAGATAGGCCTATTCTAAAATTAGATTTATTTAATAAGTTCATAAAAGAAGCCACTTTTAATTGTGGGTCTAAAAGATTGTAAAATAGATCTGATTCGTGAAAATTAAATTTTAAGATTCGTTCATTTTTTGGAAGTCCGCTTAGGCCCAAGTCTTTCGTAGTGAAAACATTTTCTGCTTGTTCACCTTTTGCAAATTTAGCTTCGCTGTATATAAGAGCGTGTACGGTGATCCCTTTGTTTTGAAGTTTAGAAATATAAGATTCTATTTCTTGATGATCAAAGGGTTTGTTTTCGGCATATAAAATACTAATGGATTTGATAGCAGATTTTGCATTAAGTCCACGTTTGATTTTAACCGAAGAATTAATGGTTTTATTTAATTCCTTATTGTATAGGTATTCTTTTATGCTATCTAAAAATGCCACAGATTAGTGTTTAGCTTTCAGATGCTTTTTTAGCTACTTTATCGTATTCACCAATGGAAGCATATTTGTCAATTCTTTTTTTGATTCTCTTATCAGGAGTCAGAGCGCTTAATTCAGCGAGTTCTTTTTTGATGTGTTTTTTCAAAATTTTCACCATGCTTTCCGGATTTGTATGAGCGCCTCCAAGCGGTTCTTTGATGATGCCATCAATGATGCCGAATTCAAACATATGGTCAGCTGTTAATTTCAAACATTCTGCAGCTTCTTCTTTATGGTCCCAACTTCTCCAAAGGATAGAGGAGCATGATTCAGGGGAGATTACGGAATACCAGGTATTTTCCAACATAAAAATTTTATCCCCTAGTCCAATTCCAATTGCACCTCCTGAAGCACCTTCACCTATGACATAGCATAAGA
>CALDYJ010000042.1 GCA_937941095.1 uncultured Saprospiraceae bacterium
GCATTTATGCCATAAATAGCCTATATTGAACAATATAATGGTCAAAATATGTTCGATTCAGTAGAAATAAAAGAAGTAAAAAACGAGATAGGTTTATTGGTCAAAGCCATAAGAAAGCAAAGAGGCTTCTCTCAAATACAACTGGCGAAAGCTTTGGATGTTTCGAGGACTAGCATCCAAAACTTAGAGCTCGGCAAAAACTTTACCATTGATACCTTATTAAAAGTCCTCAAAGAAATGGACTTGTTGGATCAATTAAACAGCGAAGTCTTACAAGCGAAGGCGCACGTCATGAATGCTAAATCCATGTACTAATGGCTGGAAATAGAATCATGAACATCAAACTCTTTGGACAAGAGATCGGTAGGCTAAGTGCAGAAGAAAATGAAAAGAGATCCTCCTTTCAATTTAACCCAGCTTTTTTAAAAAGCAATGCCTTTCAAAATGCCTTCCCCCTAACAGGCATCCTGAAAAAAACAACCTTCGTTCAGCTCTTTAGTCAGTTCGAGGGCGAGACCTTTAAAGGCATTCCTCCACAATTTGCAGATTCCCTCCCTGACAACTTCGGCTCCATCATCTTTAAAGCCTGGCTTGATGGCCAAGCCCAAGAAAAGATCTCAGTGCTTGAACAATTGGCTTATGTCGGCAACAGAGGGATGGGGGCGCTGGAATACAGCCCGATGGTGAACTTAAAAGAGAAAGTCAACATAGACTTAGACGAAGTCATCGATGTCCTAAAAGAAGTGCTTGATCTTAAAAAAGCTAGCAAGCAAAAAAAGCTGGATAGCCAAGCACTAGTAAATATTTTTAGAATAGGAAGTTCCGCTGGAGGAGCCCGTCCTAAGATTTTGATTTCAGAACACAAAAAAAGTGGCAAAGTCATCCCTGGAGACTTAGAATATTCTGACAAATACCATCACTACTTAATCAAACTAGACATTGATGAGGAAGTCAAGTACCCAAGAGAGCTGATCGAATATTGCTATTCCCTCATCATCAAAAAGACCGGCATTCGCATGATGGATGCTAAGTTGATCGATGACAAACATTTTGCCACCACACGATTTGATAGACAGTATGGAGAGAAGCAACACGTCTTAACGGCTTCAGGTATGACAGGCTGGGATTACAAAAGTGCTAAAGATTCTTCCTACGAAAATCTATTCAAGCTTTGCTCTTTTTTGAAGATACCACACGCTCAGACAGAAGAATTGTTTAAGCGAATGATCTTTAACGTGGTCTACGGAAACACAGACGATCACCTAAAAAATCACTCCTTTATCTACGACAAGAAAGCAGACCGATGGGAACTGTCCCCAGCCTATGACATCACTTTTGCTTTGAATCCACTGCTTAATTTTACCAAGCCTAAAAGAGCACTTTCTATCAATGGCAAAAGAAATAAGATCGCTTTAAAAGATGTTTTAGCAATAGCTGCCAAGTATACAGTTAAAAACCCTGAAGGCATCATAAAGGACATTCAGTCGCAGCGGGATGAGCTCTTCATTCATTTTAAAAGACACGGCGTTCCGAAGCTTGTGTCCAAAAAAATAAATGAAAATTTAAACAAAATTATTTAGCCATTGTTTAGTAATTTAGACATGTCTAAAAATATTTTTAAATTTACTTAAAAAATAGAATGGCAAAGAGCTATAGAATAGTACTATTTGTTTTAATGTTTACCCTTAGCTTAAATTTATCCGCTCAGGAAAAACCTTTGGTAGTGACTACTACTAGCATGATTGCAGACTTGCTTTCTGAACTTTCAGGAGACGAGGTGATCATAAAAAGCTTGGTGCCGATAGGAGGTGATCCTCATCTTTATGAGCCAACACCTGGAGATGCACAATTGCTCAACAAAGCAGACCTTATCTTAAAAAATGGATTTACCTTAGAAGGATGGCTGGATGAGTTGATAGAAAATTCTGGTACGAAAGGCGAAGTAGTTGTCGCAACAAAAAACGTCTCCCCGATAAAAAGTGCCGTTTATGAAAACGCAGTAGACCCGCACGCATGGATGGATGTGCAAAGAGTCGCTCATGGTTATATGGTCAACATAAAAGATGCGCTCATAAAAATAAAGCCTGATGCTCAGGAGGTGTTTGATTTTAATTTTGGGGTTTACCAAAAGCAACTTTTAGAATTGAACCAATACATCACAGATCAAATTCAAACCATCCCTCAAGAAAAAAGAATCTTGATTACCTCGCACGATGCTTTTCAATATTACGGCAAAGCCTATGGTATTCAATTGGAATCCATCATAGGAATTTCAACCGAAGAAGAAGCAAAATCATCGGACATCTTGCGCATCAATAAAATGATCAAAGAAAAAAAGATCCCAGCTGTTTTTGTAGAAAGCACGATCAATCCAAAAATGTTGGAACAGATAGCAAAAGACAATAAAGTCGTAATTGGTGGCAAGTTGTACGCTGATTCTTTAGGGGACGAAGATTCAGGAGCCCACTCTTATTATGACATGATGAAGCAAAATACAAATCAAATTGTAGCGGCTTTAAAAAAGGATTACGCCACGGCACAAACAGAGGCTGAAGCGTCGAAAGCTTCATCAAGTTCTTCCAATGTGTTTTTATACGGAGCGCTTGCTTTTTTATTGGTTGGTGGCTTTTTGTTTGTCGCAAAAAATTTAAAAAAATAGGACATGGATTCTTATAATGAAAGCGTCTTGAAATTATTTAAATACTATAAGTCCTTAGGCGATAAGTCTATGGGGCAATTGAAAGAAGAAGAATTATTCTTCGCAAAAAATAAAAACGCTAATAGCATTGCTGTCATTGTAAAACACCTGCATGGAAACATGCTGTCGAGGTGGACCGATTTTTTAAAGTCTGATGGAGAAAAAGAATGGCGTGATCGGGACGGCGAATTTGAAGCGACCATAAAAACAAAAGAAGAATTATTGACAAAGTGGGAAGAAGGATGGGCTTGTCTTTTTAAGGCCATCACTCCATTGAAAAAGGAAGACCTAGAGACAATTATTTACATCAGAAACAATGGGCATACAGTTTTAGAAGCCATCAACAGACAGTTGGGACATTATGCCTATCATGTAGGCCAAATGGTGGTAATAGCGAAAGGTTTTCATACCTTGGAAACTTGGGAAACCATGTCCATCGCAAAAGGGCAATCCAAAGCATACAATCAAAAACAATTTTCGCAAGAAAAAGAAAAAAGGCATTTTACAGATCAATTCTTAAAAGAAGACTAATGGGAAACAGCGTAATTAGCGTTAAGGGTTTAAGTGTCTCCTATGAAAGAAAAAGAGTACTTGCCAATATATTTTTAGAGATCGAAAAAGGTCGGGTGATCGGAGTGGTCGGTCCAAACGGTGCAGGGAAATCTACCTTGTTTAAAGCCATCTTAGGATTGATAGACATCAATACTGGTTTGATAAAAATAAAAGGCAATGACATCAAAGCTTCTAGAAAAGAAATGGCCTATGTTCCTCAAAAAAATGACGTCGATTGGAATTTTCCCGCTACTGTTATGGACATTGTTTTGATGGGAAGGTATCCACACAAAGGAATGTTTCAAAGGCTATCGGCGGAGGACAGAGAGATTGCAAATCATGCCCTTGAAGAAACAGGCATGACAAGTTTTAGAGACAGGCAGATTGGAGAATTGTCAGGCGGACAGCAGCAGCGTGTATTTTTGGCAAGAGCACTTTGCCAACAAGCAGAGATTTTTTTTCTGGATGAGCCTTTTGTAGGCGTAGACATTACCACAGAAGAAAAAATTATAAGCATCTTAAAGGCTTTGGCTGCAGATGGAAAGACCTTGTTGGTTGTCCATCATGACTTGTCTTCTGTAGATGATTATTTTGATGACGTCATCTTGTTAAATCAACGCCTAGTTTCTTACGGTCCAACCAGCGAAACATTTACACAAGCAAACATTAAAAAAGCTTACAGAGGTCAGTTGCCTGTGCTTCATGATGTGGGCAAATTAGATGATTAGTTATTCTGTGAACACATCCAAATCTGGATGAGCTTCATTAAAGGTTTTAATTTTCAAGGCTAGCTTGTTTAAAAAATCTAGGTGTTTTTGAGTGCCTGGGTGTAGAACCTTATGTGCCTTCGCTTTTTTTATGGCAGCGATCTCTTGCATTATTTTTTCCGAAGAATCATTTATATAAGAAGCCTTAAATTTTTCCCAGACATAATCTATGGCTTGTTGGTTAGGGTGAATTAAATCTTTTTCATAAAACCTATAATCTCTCAGGTCGTCTACCAGCATCTCATAAGATGGAAAATAATTGACAGTTTCAAATTTCTGACACAAAGCATCGACCGCTAAGAGTAAAATTGCCTTGCTGATGCTGTTTGCCGCTAATCCTTCTTTGGCATGCCTGACTGGACTCACGGTCAAGGTAATGTTCAGCGGAGCTTTTTTTAGAACCTGTGTGATGGCTTCAGAAAGTACCTCAACCACTTCTTCGACTGTCATTCTTTTTTTCTTAAATTTATTTGCTGGAATTTTATGACAATTTCCCACAACTTCTCCTGTTTCAATCAACTCGTAAACGAAGGCGCTACCCAAGGTAATGATGAGTTGTTTTGTATCGGGCAGCTCTTGTTGATTTTTACTTAAAACCTCATTACAATTCTTTAGGATATGATCTTTTTCTGGATGTGAAAAATGACCATGATGCCATTTGCTGTGCCATAAATCATCTTGAAAAATCAGGTCCTTTTCTTCAATAGTTTGCGAACTAGCTATATAATTAAGACCTTTGCTGATAGAATAGGCATTGTAGAGTATACCAAATGGATTATTATTGCTTGGAAAGCCATAGTAAGCAAGCTTTTTGGCCATGTGTTCCGAAAAGCAAGAACCCATCAAGAGCGTTTTACTCTTGTGGTCTATTTGCTGCTCTTGCTTTTCAATTTCAAGCGTAGTTCTAAATAAATTCGACATTTTATTTTAATTTATACCCTCAAATTTACTAAACATTAAAATGGGCTTGTTAGATAGACTCTTTGGAGAAGAAGAAAGTGTAAAAGATTTACCACTTTTAAAGTTTGGTAGATACAGCGATGCCTATAAGTCTTCCGACCAATACGATGATTGGGATGATGCAGTTCGTCTATTTGACAAAGAAGAGTATTTTAAATCATATGAACATTTTTTCAAGTATTTAAAAGACGATAAAGAGGAAAACCTGACTTGGAAAATGGAAGACAAAGAATTGTTTTTTGAAATCTTACAAGGTTCCAAAGTTATCACTGGGAGTGCCAATCCTAAAAGAGTCACCGTAGAAACTAAAGTGGCAAGCTGTAAAAGTCTCAATGTTGGATTTTTAAGACGTTTAGTAGAAGTAAATTTTGATTTGAAATATTGCAGGTATGCCATCGATAAAGAAAACAACATCGTCCTGATATTTACTTCCTTGTCCATTGATAGTTCTCCTTACAAACTTTATTACGCGCTAAAAGAATTATCTACACAAGCTGATAAGTTAGATGACTTATTGCTTGACGAATTTCAAGTTTTAGAGCCCATCAAAAATTCTAGAATAATAAGTTTGTCAGAGGAGATTAAAACTTTAAAATATAAGTACACCTTAAGTAGTATAAAAAGCACTTTAGCCAAAATAGATAAGGATCCGGTCTTTGCAGAAAAATATCCTGGAGGCATAGCATACCTGTTGTTACACCTCTGCTACAAGTTGGATTACTTGACTAAGCCAGAAGGTTATATGATGGAATGTCTTGAAAGAATTCATAGGCTCTACTTCGAAAAAAATAAAAAGAGAACGATAGAAAGAAATCAAGTGCTCATCTCTGAGTTTAAAGAATTGTTAGAAAGAAATGAAGAAGATTATTACAAGGAGTTTTATGATGTGCAATGTACGTTTGGGATTACCACAGCCGTAGAACAAGCAAAAGTTGTTTCCTTTATCGATGGAGAATTGTCCAACATGGATTGGTATTTGTCAAAAGCTTACAACGATGTAGCCTTAGCAGTCCCTGGCTATATTGTAGGGTATTGCCTGTTTAATTTTGCAGTGCCTTTACCGACAAGGCAATATTTTCACCTCTTTCATCAAATCATCGAGCAAGATTATTTTAATGCACTAGGCTATGAACTTTCCTTTTTAAAAGAGGATCATAAATTAAATAGAAAAGCCATCAACAAAAGAATTTTGGCCATAGCCAAAAAACATAAAAAGCAGTTCCCGAGATTAGCTCCTAAAACAGATCTACTAGTATTTAGTAACTTAGCTACCTTTGGAAAATCATATTTATTAATGATTCGAGAATTTAATTTGATTCAGACTCATTAAAACCCAAGACAAGTGAACTCTATTATTGAAGATTTTAAAGAAATTGTTGTCCAAATAGCGACACCCCATTCACTTGGGACTGGATTTCTTTTGGATGATAAGCAGATAATAGTCACTAATGAACATGTGGTAAGAGGAAGCAAAAGTGTCGTCGTAGATGGCAGTTGCTTTAAGCAACAGCTGGTTAAGGTTTTGTTTATAGACGATAAATTGGATTTGGCTTTTTTAGAAAATCCTGAGGCTTCGCTAAAACATAAAGCACAACTTGGCGATAGCAAAGAGATAAAGTCTGGAGATAATGTGATTGCAGTCGGTCATCCATTTGGTTTAAAATATTCTGCAACGAAAGGCATTGTCTCTAATCCCAAAACCCTACAAAGTGACCAATATTTTATTCAACATGACGCTGCTCTTAATCCAGGAAATAGCGGTGGCCCTTTGCTGAATGAAGAAGGAAAAGTGATTGGGGTAAATACCTTTGGGATGAAAGATGGAAATTCCATTGGCTTCAGCATACCGATCGAATCTGTAAATACTGCAATTGAAGAATTTGAAAATGCTGGCCGAAAAATTGCTGCCCGATGCTTTTCTTGTTCAACCATTGTGCATGAAGAAAACATTAGCAATGATTATTGCCCTAGCTGTGGTTACAACATCAAGTTGCCATCCAAGATTAAACCTTATGAGGCTTACGGTATGGCAAAGACTATAGAATCAATGATTGAAAAGATTGGTTTTACTGTGGCAATAAGTCGTAGAGGTCAACACAATTGGGAGATCCTTCAAGGGAGTGCAAAAATCAAGATAGCTTACCACGAAGATTCAGGGATTATCACAGGCGATGCTTATTTGTGCAAATTGCCCCAAAAAGAGATTGTTAAGATCTATGAGTACATATTAAGAGAAAATTTAATTTTAGATGGGTTGACTTTTTCTGCCAAAGGGCAAGATGTGATTTTGTCGCTCTTGATTTATGACAAATACTTCAATATGGATACCGGAAAGGTGTTTTTTAGCCATCTTTTTGAAATGGCGGATCATTACGATAACATACTTATAGAAAAATTTGGTGCTATGTGGGGGCCTGATAATCATGGATTGACGGATAAATCGTAGAATAGAGAAAAAAATCAACCTTACTAGCAGCGTTTTTATTGTATTTATACTTACAATTATGTTAACATTTTAACTATTTTTTGTTGTCGAAATGCTTAACTTTCAGTAATATTACTTTTTATCGAGTAGACGATATAAAATTTTATTTTGTTAGATTACATTTTGCAAAATGTATCTAATGAATAACCGAAGAAAAATTAATCTATGAGGGGTTACAAACATTTACTTACCATTTGTTTAATTGCATTTTTTGGCTTTGGTGCCAATGCGCAACTAGACATACATTTTTCTCAGTTCTATATGTCACCTACCAATCTTAACCCAGCATTGACTGGAGTTATGAATTGTAACATCAGGTTGACAGCTAACTATAGAAATCAATATTCAAGTGTTACTACATTTGAAAATTCTTACAATACCTTTTCTGCCTCTTATGATCAAAAAATTCCTGTTGGGAGATATGACTATTTTGGATTAGGCGGTACCCTTTGGGGTGACGTAGCTGGGACAACTAGTTTTAGTACCATTACCGGGAAAGTTTCTGGTACTTATTCCAAAAGAATGGGTGGCTACAGAGAAGAAGCTCATTATTTAGTAATGGGTGCTGAAATAGGCGTTTCGCAAAGAGACATCAACATTCTAAATGCAAGATGGGGAACACAGCACGATGGTCAAGGTGGATACGATCAGACCTTACCTACTTTAGAGAATGGTTTTGAGAGAGACAATTTTGTTTTTGCTGATATGGGTGTTGGTCTTTTGTGGTTCTCTGTATTAGATAGAGACAATAACTTCTACATCGGTGGTGCTTATTCGCACTTGAACAGAGCAAACATATCTTTTACTGATGCAAAAGATGAAACCCTTTATACTAAAATAACCGTTCATGGTGGTGGTCAATTCGCTGTGGGTAATAGAGTAACTATACTTCCTAACATCGTAACATTCTTTCAAGGGCCATCTTGGCAGTTGACTCCAGGTACAGGTCTTCGTTTCAGATTAGGAAACACAAGAAGATCAAGCCAATCTTTCCAAATTGGAGCATACGCAAGAATTACTCATAAATTGGAAGACCAAACGCACATGGATGCTTTTATTCTATCTACAAGATTTGAGTACGAAGATTTTGGCATTGGTTTCAGTTATGACCTTAACGTATCGGATTTAAATGAAGCATCTAATTATAATGGTGCCTTCGAATTTTCTTTCCAATACTTGATATGTGGACCTCAGAAAAGAGGGGTATACTGTCCTAACTTCTAAAAAATGCAAAGCGTTTAAGATGAGTTCGTCTTATCCACTTGAAAAATATTTAAGGCTCTTTACACTATGTAAGGAGCCTTTTTATTTGTTCTCTGACTGAGATTACTATACTCTTGACAATAATGCTTAATTTTGATTAAGCTTTTCATTCTTAATTTTTGAAATTGTGATAATATGTTTGGTTCTAAAAAAAATGAAAACGGCACGGTAATGTCAAAAAGTAATGTTGCTAGTCCTAGCAATGCACTCAATAGTTTAGTACAAGGGACTGAGGTTACGGGTACCATAAAAGCGGCTAACGACTTTCGAATAGATGGCAGTTTAAAAGGAGACTTGGTATGTGATTCAAAGGTGATCATAGGCGCTTCTGGATTTGTAGATGGAGAAGTAACTTGCGAGAATGCATTGATAGAAGGAAAATTTGAAGGCACCCTTGTAGTGAAAGATATGCTGCAGATTAGAACAAATGCTTCTGTAAGTGGAGACATTTCATACGGTAAACTAGAAGTAGATGCAGGTGCTGAAATAAACGGTACTTGTAAAATGATAAATTCATCTATAAAGCATAAATCCAAGAAAGAAGTTGTCGCCTAACAAGAAACCTAAGAAACCAGAGATGAATCCTGCCTTGAAATATTCAGGCATGGCCATGTCTATGGCTGTTACAGTTGCGATTGGCGTATTCTTAGGAAAATGGATTGATAAAAAGCTAGGCTACGAGGACCCGGTATTTACCTTGATCTTGGTTGTTTTGTTTTTGACCGCGTTCATGATAGCTTTGGTGAGGTCCATTAGTCAAGATAAATCATAATGACATTAAAATCTTTTCTAAGCAGTCTTGGGATCATTAGCATAAGCACAGCTGTGATACTGTACTTCTTAAACACAATGACAGTGTTTGAGGAATCAGCTGCCTTCACCTGGGGAGTACTATTGTTTTTTATAGCCCTAAGCATAGGCATCTATTTCTCCGGAAAGAATTTGTCTACTTCTAAAGACCAGAATGCTTATACCAGGATGATCTTAGGTTTTATGATGTTAAAAATGATGCTATGCATTTTAATGGTCTTGGCTTATTATAAATTAGCAAACCCGACAGGGAAGACATTTATCATCCCTTTCTTTTTTATTTATATAACTTATACTGTATTCGAGGTTGTTTTGATGAGCAGGCTTGGAAGAAATACTTAGGAAACATGGAAATGAATAAAGTAAACGTCTCAATAAATGGTAATGGCCCAATCGAATTGGAGCAGGCAGATTGGAGTACTTTGGATTTGATTAAAGTTGAAGATAAAAAATACCACTTGATTTTGAACAATGTCAATTACGACATAGAGCTCTTACAGATTGATAAAAATGCTAAAACCATGCAGCTCTCTATCAATGGTGAGGCCTATGATTGCAAAATTTCCGATCAAATAGATGTCCTGATCAATAAGATGGGACTAGAAGGAGAGAAGTCTAAGGCCGTAAAAAGCATTCATGCACCAATGCCTGGAAAAGTTTTAGAAGTACTCGTTAAGAAAGGACAAGAGTTTGAAGAAGGAGAAAGTTTAATCATTTTAGAAGCCATGAAAATGGAAAATGTGATTAAGTCTCCTGGGAAAGGAAAAGTAAATGCTATCAATATTTCAAAGGGAGATGCTGTAGAAAAGGGGGAGTTGCTGATCTCTTTATGAGAACAAAAATTACAGCGATTAATGTTTTGTAAAATAAAAAAAGGAAGGTGCTTTGTTCACCTTCCTTTTTTTATTTTAAGAACAAATTTATTTTAACTTTACAGGACACTAAGGCACTATAAATTATGACTCGCCCAGTCAAGCAATTTCCTTTTAGAGATAGAACCATGCAAGTAAAAATATTCTCAGGCGTCAATTCAGAATACTTAGCTCATAAGATTGCTGATTTTTATGGAGATCCTTTGGGAAATAAAGATCTGTTCAAATTTAGTGATGGAGAAATGCAGCCAGTGATCAATGAATCAGTCCGTGGCTCTTATGTTTTTTTTATACAATCAACTTTTGCACCATCTGATAATTTATTTGAATTATTATTGCTCATTGATGCTGCGAAAAGAGCCTCCGGAGGATACATTACGGCTGTTATTCCTTTTTATGGGTATGCGCGCCAAGATCGAAAAGATAAACCAAGGGTTCCGATTTCTGCTAAACTAGTAGCTAATCTTATAGAAGCTGCTGGAGCAAATAGAATCATGACCATGGATTTCCATGCAGATCAAATACAAGGTTTTTTTGATATTCCTGTAGACCATCTGAAGAGTGAAGCCATCTTCTTTCCATATTTGGAAAAGCAAAACCTTGAAAATGTAATCTTTGCTAGCCCAGATGTAGGAGGCGTAAAAAGAGCAAGATCTTATGCTAAACACTTTAAAACAGAGCTGGTCATTTGCGATAAGCATAGAGAAAAGGCTAATCAGGTAGCTGGGATGACGGTCATCGGAGATGTAAAAGGAGCTCATGTGATTCTCGTAGATGATCTGATCGATACAGCTGGAACTTTATGCAAAGCTTCTGAAATCATCATGGAGAAAGGCGCTAAAAGCGTTAGAGCCATCTGTACACACCCGGTTTTATCAGGAAAAGCTTACGAAAACATTGAAAATTCTCAATTAACAGAATTAATAGTAACGGATACTATCCCCTTAAAACAGGAGAGTTCAAAGATAAAAGTCCTTTCATGTGCTAAATTATTCGCTCAAGCGATAAGAATTACGCATGAACACAGGTCTATTTCCGCTTTATTTGTTAGCGAATAAAGGCTTTACAAAATACTTGCGCATAAAATAGAAAAATGCTTATCTTTGCAGTCCTTTTGAGATAAAAAGCCTTAAATAATAGAATATGGATACGCTTACAATAAATGCTGAAATAAGGACTGGAACTGGTAAAAAAGCCAATAAAAGCCTTAGAAAAGGGAGAATCGTCCCAGGCATAATTTATGGAGGTAAAGAAAACATCATGTTTTCTGCTCATGAAAATGAATTCAAACACCTTGTTTATACACCTGACTTTAAATTAGCAGAGATAAATATTGGTGGAAATCAGATTAAATGCATCCTTAAAGATTTACAGTTTCATCCTGTAAGTGATAGTTTGGTTCATTTAGATTTCATTGAATTGGTTCCTGGCAAGAAAGTAATCGTAGATATTCCCATTAAATTAGAAGGAACTTCAGAAGGAGAAAAACTTGGTGGCAAGGTAGCTCAGTCATTAAGAAAGCTTAAAGTGAAGACAACTCCTGAAAGTTTAACGGAATCTTTAAAGATTAACATTACTGAATTGAATTTAGGACAAGCTGCCAGAGTTAAAGATGTTCAAATTCCTGATGGTATGGAAGTCATGAATGATGGCAACATCCCAGTAGTAAGTGTAGCAATACCAAGAGCACTTAAATCAGCTGAAGCTGAAGCTGCAACTGCTGAAGGTGCAACTAAAGGAACTGCAGAAGGTGGGGATGCTCCTGCTGCAGAAGGTGATAAGAAAGAAGAGTCAAAATAAAATCAATATAATTGAGATATTTAAAAGGGTGATTCATTTGAATCACCCTTTTTTTATTTTTGCAAGCTTAAAAGCTTGCAGTGAAAATATGATCTAATTGAGCTAAAGGAACAATATCATGGAAACCACCTTTATGCACTCGTACATGAAGGAGATCAAAGATTTTATTTTGGAATGTCTGGTCGCAATTGGAGAGATAAATTGTAGCTTGCAATAAATGAATTTACGATGAATGCTCTATCTGAAGAACTAACTATTTCTGCTATCCAATATGACATCTTTTGGGAGAATAAAAAGAGCAATTTAAACCTATTGAACCGTTTAATAACGGACCTACCTCAAAATACAGATTTACTCATCCTACCCGAAATGTTTGCGACTGGCTTTAGTATGAATACTGCATTACTTGCTGAGACAAAAGAAGGGGAAACTGTCCAGTGGATGAAGAAAGTTTCCACGGAACGTAAGATAGCCATTTGTGGAAGCATTCCATTCAGTTATGAAGGCTCTTATCGTAATCGTTTTCTTTTTGTACATGCTGGAGAAGTGATCGCTCATTATGATAAGAGGCATCTCTTTTCATATGGCACAGAAAACGAGCATTATTCCTCTGGATCTCAAAATACCATTGTTGAATTCAAAGGCTGGAAAATCTGTTTGCAGATTTGTTATGATTTGAGGTTTCCAGTCTGGTCAAGAAATACCCAGGATTACGACCTATTGCTTTATGTGGCCTCTTGGCCAGATAAAAGGATAGAGGCATGGTCTACCTTGTTAAAAGCAAGAGCGATTGAAAATCTTTCATATGTATGTGGCTTAAATCGAATTGGTGTAGATGGTTCTGATTTGAACTATAATGGTCAATCAGCAATCATCGATTATACAGGAGAAATTATGAGCAAATTGAATGCAAAGGAAGAGTTAATGAGTAAGACTTTGAAAATGAGTGAAATGAAAGCTTTTAGAGATCGATTTGGTTTTTTGAATGATAAAGATGAGTTCCAAATTGTTTAGCTTAAGTAGTATCTTCGCATAAATAATAATTTACAATGATCAATCTGATAATTTTTGGA
The DNA here is from genome assembly GCA_937941095.1 of uncultured Saprospiraceae bacterium. Classification (GTDB taxonomy): domain Bacteria; phylum Bacteroidota; class Bacteroidia; order Chitinophagales; family Saprospiraceae; genus JALZVN01. The sequence continues at coordinate 13,281 of CALDYJ010000042.1, forward strand.
CCTCCGGGTTCTGGTAAAGGAACGCAAGCTGCTAAGCTTGTCAAGAAATACAAACTACAGCACATATCAACAGGAGATTTGTTTAGGTATAATTTGTCAAACAATACCAAGCTGGGTAAAGAAGCAAAAAAATACATGGACAAAGGTGAACTTGTACCAGACAAGGTGACCATAAAAATGTTGAAAGATAAAGTTGAATCTTCAGGGAAGGTAGCTGGTTTTATTTTAGATGGATTTCCTAGAACAATCGCTCAATCAAAAGCTTTAGATAAATTTCTTAAATCTAGAAAACAATCTGTTTCTAAATTAGTCATGTTAGATGTGCCTGATGAAGAATTAAAAGAAAGGTTATTGGAAAGAGGAAAAACTTCTGGGAGAGCAGATGATGTAAATCCTAAAATTATTCAAAACAGAATCGACGTTTATAAAAATACAACCTACCCTGTATTTAATTATTACTTTAAAGACAGAAATGCAGTGAAGGTTTGGGGCGTAGGATCTTTAGAAACAGTTTTCAAAAGATTGTGTTTTGAAATTAATGATTTAGAAGTAGTAAAAAAGACCAAAAAGTTAGCTGCCGCAAAAAGAGCAAGAGCTAAAAAAGCAACTGAGAAAAAAAGCAAAGCTAAAAAAACGAGTACCAAAAAAGCTAGTAAAAAGAAAGCAGGTCCTAAGCTTAAAACGGCAAAACCGAGAAAAAAAACCAGCTCCAAAAGAGCAAAGAAGAAGTAAAAACTTCTAACAAGTATGTCAGAAAAGAATTTCATTGATTACGTAAAAATCTTTTGCCGTTCAGGTGCTGGTGGCCCTGGCTCGATGCATTTCTATAGAGATGCCCGAACCGCAAAAGGTGGTCCGGATGGAGGAGATGGTGGCCGAGGTGCTCACATTATTTTAAGAGCAAATAGAAACGTATGGACACTACTTTCTTTAAAATACAGAAAGCATGTCCATGGTAAGAACGGAGAAGGAGGTTCTGGTAACAACAGTAGTGGTTCTTATGGAGAAGATGTTTATTTAGATGTACCCTTAGGAACAGTGGCGAAAGATGCAGAAACTGGAAAAGTACTATTTGAATTAACAGAAAACGAAGAGGAGGTCATCTTGCTAGCAGGAGGTCGTGGTGGTCAAGGAAATTCACATTTTAAGTCTTCCACCAATCAGACGCCAAGTTATGCTCAACCTGGAGAACCATCGCAAGAAGGATGGTTTATTCTCGAACTAAAAGTATTGGCAGATGTGGGCTTAGTTGGTTTTCCAAATGCCGGTAAGTCTACTTTATTGTCTGTAGTTAGCGCAGCGAAACCTAAAATTGCCAGCTATGCCTTTACAACTTTGATTCCGAATTTAGGCATAGTAAAATATAGAGATGGTGCTTCCTTTGTCATGGCAGATATTCCTGGCATTATTGAAAATGCACACGAAGGAAGAGGCTTGGGACATCGTTTCCTACGACACATCGAACGAAATTCAACCTTATTGTTTTTAGTGCCTGTAGATGCTGATGACATCAAGAAAGAATATGAAATTCTATTGAATGAATTGAAGATGTACAATCCTGAGCTTTTAGATAAGCCGAGGATACTTGGCTTATCTAAATGCGATATGATTGATGAAGAGTTAAAAGCCCTATTGATTGAGACGCTGCCAGAAGGAGTCCCGTATCATTTCTTTTCTTCGGTAAGTCAAATTGGAATTGTTGAGTTGAAAGACATGTTATGGAAAGAAATTAATAAAGAAATTTAATTTCAAGACAAAGAGATGGAGCCACATAAACTTGAAGAGAAACTTAAAACATTATTTGAAGATTGGTCTAAAGAAAAAGCAGCGGTCATTTTACCTTTAGCACCTTCCGGTTCCAAACGAATTTATTATAAAATTGAAGGCGATACTAAAAAAGCCATAGGGACTTTTAATCCCATCCCTAAAGAAAATGAAACCTTTATTTATTTATCGCATCATTTTAAAAGCAAAGGAATTCCAGTTCCAGAAGTTTATGCCCTAGGCGACAATAAAGAATCTTACATTCAAGAAGACTTAGGTTTTACGACTTTATATAGCTTTTTATTAAATAGAAAAGAAGGCGCCTTTCCAGCGCATCTTATGGATCTTTATTTGAAAGTTGTTAAGCAATTAGCCTACATTCAAATCAAAGGGAAAGAAGATTTAGATTTTAACAAATGCTATCCTAATGCGACTTTCGATAAGCAATCCATTTTATTGGATTTGCAATATTTTAAATACTACGGTTTAAAATTTGCTGACATTGATTTTGATGAGGCCGCACTTGAGCAAGATTTTAGAACACTTGCTGATTTCTTATTAGAAGCAGAAAATGATTATTTTATGTTTCGCGATTTCCAAACTCGGAACATTATGATAAAAGAAGGCGAGCCTTTTTTCATTGATTTTCAAGGAGGAAAAAAAGGAGCTTTGCAGTATGATTTAGCTTCTCTTCTTTTTCAAGCCAAAGCTGATCTGCCATTTGAAGTGAGAATAAAACTTCTAGAAGCTTACTTAGAAGAGACAGAAAAACTTATTCCTTTAGATCGAAAAGCCTTCATAAAATATTACTACGCCTTTGTTTTGGTGCGCTGCCTGCAAGTATTTGGCGCCTATGGCTTTCGTGGGATCTATCAAAGAAAAAAACATTTTTTGGACAGCATTCCCTACGCCATTAAGAATTTGAAGTGGTTGATGGAAGAAGTAGATTTTCAATTTGAAACGCCAACTTTATTCAAAGCAACAAAAGAGTTAATTGCTTCAAAGTTGTTTAAAAATTTTGATAAGGCTAAAGGAGCAAATAGTATCTTAAACGTCTCTGTAAATAGTTTTTCTTACAAGAAAGGCATTCCTAAAGACAAGTCTGGTCATGGCGGCGGCTTCGTATTTGATTGTAGGTTTTTGCACAACCCTGGTAGGTATGAACCTTATAAGGAATTGACAGGAAGAGATGAATCGGTGATGAACTTTTTAGAACAACATTCCAACATCGCAGATTTTGTTAATAACGTGAGTCTAATTGTGGATAAGGCTGTCATGAATTACATAGAAAGAAGTTTTAGCAACCTCAGCGTAAACTTTGGCTGCACAGGCGGTAAACATAGATCTGTTTATATGGCTGATAAAATAGCAAAGCACATTGCTTCCAAATTTGGAGTAAAGGTAAATTTGCTCCATCGAGAACGTGGATGGGAAAAAGAAGAATTGTAATTTTATTCCATGATTAATTCCATGAATTGATCAAAGCTTTTTGCTTGAGCAAAACCTCTGTCCGGATAAGCAGTTGCACTACATTTTAAATTGTAAGCTTCATCATTTCTGGAGGTAAACAAAATGGATACATTTCCAAATTCTTGATTTATCTGATTATCCTCGCCCATATTGTGTTTTGGTTTCACGTAATGTCGTTCTACTTTTTCGACAAAAGATCCTTTGCTGTATACTCTTCTGTCTGAAACAGAAGTCCGGTAATTGTTTTTGAGGAATTTTTGTTTGAGGAAGTCAAATAAAAAATCAATGTGTTCAGCAGAGATTTTTTTATCTTTTAAATGTAGGACGAATCCGATGGAGGAATTCGTGTTTAGAAAATCAAGGTTTTTGTCAACATCTTCTGGGATGGCTTTATAGACACCATATTGATTGATGAGCCAATTTAAAATGCTTTCTTTTTCAGGAGAGAATTCCCAAGCTTGATAGGCTTTTAAAAAATCATCATTTCTTTGGATGATTTCGTGGATGGCAGGATTGCTTGGAGTACTTTCTTGACCTTTTGAAAAAAGGTCAAGAAAGTACTCCAGCCAGTTCTTATTATTGCTAGATTCTGAGATGATAATTATTTAAGTAATTCTAGTAATTGATCAGGTTGTTTGAAACCAACATGCCTGTCTTTGACTTCTAAATTTTCATCAATTACAAGTATGGTCGGATATCCTCTCACCGCAAATTTTTGAGTCAATTGATGAACGGCATTTCTTCTTCTTGGATCTTTAGTGGCATCAAAGCCAGGATTAGCATACTCTGTACCTGCAAACTTTACCGCATCAGGAGATTCTGCATTAAATTTTACAGCATAGTAATTTTCAGCTACATGATCAATAACCTTTTGATCGGCAAAGGTAGTTCGATCAAGCATTTTGCAAGGTCCACACCAGGAGGTATAAACATCTACCAACATTTTTTTAGGTTTTGCCTTAACCATTCCTTCTGCCTCTTCAATTTTTAACCAATGGATTTTGTCTTTTGATGCAGGATAATTATTAGCCGATGATTTAGCACTTCCGCCGCCACTGCCACACGAATAGCATACAAATGCGCAAAGAATAATCATTAAATTTTTCATATCACTTTTTTTAGAATTTCGAAGATATGGAATCTTGAGCTTCAAATCTACAATAAAACGAAGCTTTTATAGATCCATAGCATATTAACAGCTGACTAATCATATAAGTTGACATAATCCAGAAACCATTGTTGCCCGTTTCAAAGGCACAAAATTTAGTCAGACCAATGATGCTATCGGATATAACGAAAAGAATGGCCCCTATAAATATAATTCTCCATAGGTTATTTGGGACATCACCATAAGCATGAATGCAGCCAAGGAGCATTAAGCTTATGGCAAAGCTATAACAGATGAAAGGTACTTTCATAGCTGTCGGTAAACAGGCCCAATAGAAAGCCACATTCCCAAGCCAGAACAAAATCAAAAGTAAAATGATCCACTTATGTTTTTTGAGGTAACCAGATTCAATGGAGGTCAAACATAAAAAGCCTTTTAAATACATAAAGTGAGCAACTAAAAAAGCTGCTAATCCAAGGAGAAAAAACAAATCAGATCGACCTTGAAACATAAGCAAAACATCTCCTAGAAAAGAAAAGGAAATGGCTAATAAAATAAATCTTTCGAACCGAGTCTGAATTTTAGTGTTTGCATAAAAGAATAAGCCAAGACTAATCATCAGGGCTGGCTTACAAATAAACTCAATAATTGGGATTGGATAAAAAGAATGATAGATCATTCCACTTGCAGCAATAAAGAATAAGAGCAATAAATATTTATGTTTAATTTGCATGATGTCTATTTCGAAAATCTTTTACTTTATTTTAATCCTTGGCTTCTCAAGCTGCCAATCTCCTGCTAATGTAGAAGATGTAAACGATAAAACAAATGTAGCGGACAATAAGTACAATTGCAGGCAAATTTTATTGAGCATTTCAGAAGATGAAAATAGCAAAGATGGCATACTCCTACTCAAAGAACAAATAGATGGTGTATGGAAGAATAAGAATAAACCATTTGCGGTAAGCTATGGAAAAAATGGATTAGCTTGGGGCATAGGTTTACATAAAAAAGAAAAAGGCCCTCAAAAAAAAGAAGGCGACCTCTGTTCTCCAGCAGGCATTTTTAAAATTGGAAAGCTGTTTGGCCAAAAAGCATTCAATACCAATTGTGCCTATGTGCACATTGATGAAAATATGCAATGCATCGAAGATCTTAAATCAAGTCATTACAATGACATCATCGATAATACGAAAATTAAAAAAGATTGGGATTCAAAGGATCTTATGCAAAGAGAAGATGAATTGTACAAGTACGGATTTTTAGTCGAACATAATCCTGAAGACATTCCTGGAAATGGATCATGCATCTTTTTCCATTTGTGGTCTGAAATAGGAAAACCTACAGCTGGCTGTACGGCCATGGAAGAAAATGATTTAAAGACTGTACTTCAATTTTTAGACTGCAGTAAAAACCCACTCTTAATTCAATGCAATAAACAAGACTTGGAGCAAGTCTTAACAAGGAATGGGTTTTTAAATGTGTTAATAAAATAAAGATTTGTAACCTTTTTAAAGCATGTGGCGTAATTAGCCCAATACACTCCCTCACATTGTAGCATTTTTTAATTGATATCTACTGAATCATGGTTATTGATATAATCTTTGTCATTGCGCTTCTTTGGGGTTTTTACCTTGGATTTTCAAAAGGAATCATTAAGACTATTTTTACTTTAGCTTCTATCTTATTAGGGCTTTTAGCTGCATTCAAATTTGCTCCGGCAACTACTAATTTTCTAGAGACGGCTTTAAAAAACACCAATCCACTAATGTTTTTAGCAGGATTCTTAGTGACCTTTGTTGCTACGATGTACCTGATCAGACTTTTTGCGCGAGGTTTAGAAGGAATATTTAAAGCGGCTAATATTAATTTTATTAACCAGACTGTGGGTGGTGTTGTGCTAGCTGGTGTAATGATCTTGATGTATTCTATGTTGGTATGGTTTGGAGACCAAGCACACATCATCAATCAAGACGTCAAAGAAGAATCGATGACTTACGAATACTTAAAGCAATATCCTGATCAAGTGAAAGGAGTTGCAGGTGTTGTAAGACCTACCTTTGAAGAATTCTGGGATCAGTCGGTCAGCATGTTTGATAAGTTAGAACGCATGGGCATGGAAAAAACCGACGCCGATGCGATGATCTATGATATAGATGAATGATTTGATTGAATGTTTATTTGTTTATTCGGTGAGTTGTTTATCTGTCTAAACATCTAAACGCATAACCAAATAACCAAATCCACAGTTAATAAACCAAGTGTTTAGTAAAAAAGCCCAACATCGCCTTATAAAATTCAAACTGATTTTCTTCATTCCTGAATCCATGTCCTTCATTGTATTTCACTAGATAAGGAACATCAACACCTTTGTCCCGCAGTGCTTCTACAATCTGATCGGACTCATCTATGTTGACCCTTGGATCATTAGCGCCTTGGACCACGAACAATGGCGTTTTTATTTTGTGTATATGAAATGCAGGTGAAGCATCTTCCATCATTTGTCTGTCGTGCTCAGGATGACCAACCATTTCATACATCATTTCTAAGTAGGGTTGCCAATATGGAGGCATCGTACCCATGAAAGTAAATAGGTTGGAAACGCCAACATAATCAACCGCAGCTTTATAAAGATCTGGTGTAAAGGTCACTCCTGCTAGAGTCGCATAGCCACCATAACTTGCTCCGTAGATGCCAATTTTATCTGGATCAGCAATGTTGTTTTTGATCAGGTATTCAACACCATCTGTTATGTCATTTTGCATTTTTTGGCCCCAATTCTTAAAACTAGCTTCCCAAAACTTTCTGCCATAGCCAATTGATCCTCTGAAGTTCATTTGAAAAACTCCAAAACCTCTGCTGGTGAATAATTGAATTTCCGGGTTAAATCCCCAATAATCTCTCGCCCAAGGTCCGCCATGTGGATTGATGATGATTGGTATTTTTTTTCCTTCTTCGTAATCGTTTGGTAGGCTGAGGTATGCATTGATTTTAAGACCATCGCGAGATTGATAAGAGATGGAGCGCATAGAAGACATTTTTTCTTCATTGATCCACGGACTTACATCAACTATTTTTGTGAGCACTTCTTTTTGTACATCATACAAGTAGTAAGCGCCAAGTGATCTATCGCTGTAGGTACGGATGATAAATTTATCTTCTTCTTTGGTAGCAGAGCTGATGACTATTTCTATGTTAGGTAAGAGCTTTTCTAATTTTTCTTGCAAAAGTTTACTCTCACTATCCAAAAAATGAATTCCTTTCTTGTCAGTAACAAAACTGATTTTAGTAGGGACTTTCCTTTTTCTTGAATAAGCCATCGAAGAAACATCAACTTCTGGATGTTCAAAAATCACCTCGCCAACTTCTTCCCCTTTATTAGGGTCAAATTTAATGATGACACTTTTGTCCCTTCCAAGGTTTGAACTGGCATAAAGCATTTGATCATCTTCAAAGTCAAAAAACAATGGGGCAAGACTTTCTTTAAAATTGGTGGTCAAGATGTCTCTAAATTCATCTGCTTCTGTTTTGCGATACATCAATGTAGAATTTGTTCCACCTGTTACTTTTGATGCAATTCTGATTTTACCATTATGATCTGTCATCCAAGAGCTAATAGGATCCTGGGGATTTGTATTTTCAGCTAGTTGTTGAATATCTCCATTCTTGATGTTAATTCGATATGGTTCAAACAACATGGGGTTGTTTTTATTCATTGTAATGATCAAGTGATCATCATCGTCAGGCAAGGCATCTAAAATTTGAATTTTGACTTTTTCAAAAGGAGTTAACTCTTGATGTTCGCTGCCATCTATTTTTACAGAAAACAATGAGTAGTTTTCATCCCCTCCAGCATCTTTGATGAATATGATCCGGTCATTGCCTTTCCACATGTAGCCTGAGATGTCTCTATTTTCTTCGAAGGTCAATTGAATTTGAGTTTCAGTACCTATATTTTGGATAAAAATGTTCTGTCTTCTCTTATGAGGACCTAAATATGAAAAGTACCTGCCGTCAGGAGAGATTTTAAAAGCTGTTTTTTTGGGTTTTTTAAAGAAATCTTCAACAGAATGTTCAAATGATCCACTATTTAACTTGATTAAGTCATCAATTGCCGCTTTATTAGAAGGAAGCTTTGGATTGCCGGGCTGATTGTTTTCCATGATTATGATTATTTCGGCTTGAATAAGTTAAATTTTGCTTATAAAGCCTATCTTTTTATGATATAAATTTCCTAAATATGTAATATTTATATTTCTTAAGGTCAAATATCCGTTTCTCTTTTGACTTTAGAATTATAAAGATTCTATTTTTATACCTTTGAGTAAACTACTTAGCTTGAATTTATCATTCAAAACATTATTTATCATTTTTTTAGTCATTTTTGGCTTACAAAGTGTATCTGCCAGTGATAGGGTCCTTATCTATGCAGATACCACTTTGCCACAAGTTTTTTTGATTGGTGAATTTGAATCTGAATATGAAGCAGCGATTGAAGAATATTCGACCTTATTGTTGACAGCGTGTGAAATGGACATGGAACTAGCTTATTCCAAATGGGTAAGTATGTTAGAGGAAATCGAGATTGCTTCAGAAAATTATGGTTTAGACTTAAAAGGTGTAAAGATATGGTTAAATGTATTTTGGGAACCAAATGGATCCATTTCACACCTAGCCTACTATTTAAAACCAATTTCTAGAAATGTCGATTTAGAAGAACTAGAAAGTTTCTTTGTTGAATTTATACAATCCTACCGATTTCCTTTAGGTCCTGGTGAAAAGTTTTCACATTTTGGAACTGCTTCTTTTCCTGTTTTTGCAAAAATTATGCAGCCGGATAAAACACAAGGAAATGTGACAAATGGACAATAGAATTCTACGCTCGGCTAAGCTCTACTCGATTTTACTCCTAAGTTTTTGTTTTATAATGACCTGCGATCGCCTTGAAGAAGGTGAACTTGTATGGGAAGAACTTGACTTTCCTTTTACGCAAGATCTGAGCGCTGCATATATCCAAGAAGATGGTTCATGGCATATTGTAGGAGGAGATCTTTGGGTGGAAGGAAATTATTTTTTATCCCTTGATCAAGGTTTAACCTGGGAACAAAAAACAATACATAACAAACAGCTTTTTTCGATTAAGGAAGATTTGCACTCAAATCTATATGCGACTGGAATGAGTGGATTTCTTTTTACCAAATTAAATGGGGAAGAAAATTGGAAGAGCAGAAACCCAGTAGTATGGAGTACAGCTAGAGATCTTGCATTTGTAAACCCTGATAAAGGAATTCTTGTTGGAGGAGAAGCTCTCATCAATGGTTTTCTAGTAGTTTATGGGGAGGATTATCAAAAACAAGATGTCCAAGAATGGGATAGAGACATTAGTACAGTTACTTTTTTAAATGAGGATACCTGGCTAATTGCAGGTTTTGGATTTATTGCTAAATCAACTGATGGTGGATTTAATTGGACGATCAATGAATTTAGCGGAGATTTTTTTGTGGATATGATTTTCTTGAATGAGGACACAGGTTATGTGATTGGAAATTCAGGGACCATTGCTAAAACTGTAGATGGTGGAGATTCATGGATAAGTCAACGCAATGCTTATGATTTATTCATAAGTGATCTGGCCTTGAATGCTGTTTTTTTTAAAAATCCAATGGAAGGATACATATGCGGAGACGATGGCTTTTTTATTTTCACAAAAGATGGGGGAGAAAATTGGGAACAAGTACTTGATTTACCTGCTGAAGATTTTCTTGACCTTGTCTATGCAAATGATTTTGGTTTGTTGCTTGGTGAGAACGGTTTAGTCATTAAGTTTGATTAGTTGAATAGAGACAATGGATGAAAAATTATCAACGAAAAACTAAAAAGGCAGAACCTAAGTAATAGGTTCCGCCTTTTTCATTACCTGAAAAATCTACTATTTGTAAATACCAGACTTTTTAAATTTTTTCATAAGCATGTAGTAAACTACAGCTCTGTACTTGTTTCTATTAGAAGAACCAATTGTTTTACCAACTTCTTGTATGGCGTCATCTAATTTTGGACCATCCTTAAGTCCTAACTTTTTAATTAAATAGTTTTTCTTAACTCTGTCCAATTCTTTTGGATCTGAAAAAGAAACAGTAGAAGCGTCTTTATTGTAAATTGAAGGGCCGCAACCTTTAGCTACTTTTTCTATCATTTTGTCAGTATACTTTACGCCAACTTTGTCCATTAGCTTTTTGTATTTTTCAACTTCAGATTGAAATTTGCTCATAAGAAATTCTAGGTTTAGTTTAGAAAATAAAATAACACTGCAATAATAAAGGTTTTTCCAAATAAATTATTGTGAAAATCGTACAAGAATTGTTTACAAAGGAATTTATTTTTCTTCTAAAGGTACAATCCAAGGAGAGCTTTGAAAAGTTTTCCATTCAACTTTAGTCAAATCAATGGTAGGGTCAATGTATTCTTGGTATTTTCTATCGTGTAATTTTGCTCTTATTTTGGCAAAAACTTGTACTTCATTTGTGTTCCACTCCTTGCTGTATTTCTCTTTAAGATGTTGAGAAAATTGCCAAATCATATCTGGATGTGTCATCAATTTTCTTTTCTGTTTTGGCTTTAAAAGCTCACTAGGTTTGACTTTAATGGATTCACCAGTTTGTACATTAACTACACTGAAATAGCCACTCGCTCTTTTTGAGCGAAGCATCATACGCCAAGCGTACTTATGCCCTTCTTCTGTCCATGATACTTGTCCTTTAAAAAAATGATGACGTAAAGGAAGCATCATGTTAAGCAAACAAAATGGGATAAGAATGCAAAGGATTAGCTTTCTCGTTTTTGATGAAGGTTTGATATAGGTATGATCAACAAGACCTAAAGTCTCATTTTTTGAGGCCGTGTATTTTAAAGAAAGTGCAGCAATCAGCTTGCTTTTATTTTTTAAAAAGTTTATGATTTTAGTTGGGAAGTTTGCTTCAAAGAATAATGCTGTTAAAGCAATGGAAAGCCATGGGAAAATTCCAATTTTAAAGATGGCAGTATTTGTAAGATGAAAAAAAGTAGCAAGGCCAAATGCAATCCACCTTGTTTTTTTAAAAAGCAAAAGAGGAACGACAAACAAGTCTAACATTAAACCTCCGTAACTCATGAACCAGGCCAGCCATTCTTGTTCTAATAGTGGACCTATGATTGGCATATTTTTTTTTGCTGGCAACCAAAGTTTGAGAGGCATAGCATTTAACCAATCTGCATTTATTTTTGCAATGCCTCCAAAAAAGTATACGGTGCCCATTAAAAACTTAAGTATAAGTAAGGCTATATTAGGAATATGCGTGGCAGGTTTGCTCCATCCTTTGACGACATCGTATGAGAAGGCTCTATTAGCAGGTAAAAATGCCATGACAAAAGACAAAACGCAAAAAAGATAAGCATGATTTAAGTAATGGGCCTTTTCCAATAAAAAGAGGTAGCTGAAACCACAGGCAAATAAAAAGCAACTTAGCCTGTACTTGTAGCCAAGGGTAATTAAAACAGCAAGAATCATTAAGATGAAGAAGAAAATACTCATGAAAGGTTCTGAAAATGGAATGACCCATTCAAAGCCTATGTATTTAAATTGGTAATTATCAGGATTGAAAGAATCCTTTGTTAAGTGGTACCAAATCCAGGTTACGAGAACGTCTAGAAAAGCAAGAATACCAAATACGATTCTAAAGAATACCATTGAGCTGATATCTCTTGCTTGGAATAGAAAAGAGGACTTGTTTTCATTCATTTGTCACTAATTTGCATATAGTTTAAACAAATTGTTGCATATTAAACATAATAGTTATATATTTGGAGTGTTATAAATAAAATGTAATCAAATGAGTTACACTAATTCAAAACATGCACTTCAAATATTGGTCAGTAAAAAAGGTACAAAAGTGGTAGTTGCTTCTGATCTCCACAATGCCTTGCAAATTCCTGCCTATAAATTTAATAGCAATATAGATAAATGGCTCAAAGACGTGTACTTATTTAATGACGGACTTAGAAAGCCTGAAGCATTTAAAGATTTTGCTGAACGTAAGATGATGTATTCTAAAGGTCAAGACTTTTACATTTCTCTTCCATTAGCTAAAATGATCTGCTTAAACTCAGAAAGTAAGTTTAAAGCTTCCATTGCAAGATTGCTTTTAATTTCAATACCTGATCAAAAAGGTAATGCGGCTTCAAGTCCTTTCGCAAAAGTTTCCAAAGGAAAATCAAATCCTTCTTTAAGTCCTGTCTTGCATCAAAAAAGCCAGGCCATACAACTTGGTTTGTGGTAATTTTTTTTACTTTTGAAGAACAAATCCTACCACCACTACGGATAGAAAAAAAGAATCATAAAGATGTCCCGATTAAAACATTGTAATTCAATGATTAATCAGGCTACGTCTTTATTCAAAAATAAATAGCAGTTTAGCAAATGCAACAAGTTACTTACACAGAAGATAACATTAGGTCATTAGATTGGAGAGAGCACATAAGGTTAAGGCCTGGAATGTATATCGGAAAATTAGGTGATGGCTCTGCACCTGATGATGGCATCTACATCTTAGTAAAAGAAATCCTGGATAATTGTATTGATGAATACATCATGGGTTACGGAAAACAAGTGGAAATCACAGTCGAAGATGGACTTGTTGAAATTCGTGACTTCGGAAGAGGTATTCCACTAGGAAAAATGGTTGAAGCCGTTTCCAAAATGAATACCGGTGGAAAATACGATTCTAAAGCCTTCAAAAAATCTGTAGGTCTAAACGGAGTAGGAACAAAAGCTGTAAATGCCTTGTCAGCTTTTTTTAAAGTAGAATCAATAAGAGAGAAAAAGTCTAAAGTCGCTGAGTTTGAGGTAGGAGAAATAAAAAAGAACCAAAAAATAGTTAAAACTAAAGAATCAAATGGGACTAGAGTTGTTTTTAGACCAGATGCCTCAATATTCAAAAATTACAAATACCGTCTAGAACATTTAGAATTACAGCTTTGGAATTATGCCTACCTAAATGCAGGATTGAAATTAAAGCTAAACGGTAAGACCATTTATTCCAAAAATGGCCTGCTCGATTTGTTGACAAACAGGACAAATCCTGATAACATCAATTATCCAATCATACATTTAAAAGGACATGACATCGAAGTTGCTATTACCCATAGACAACAATACGGTGAGCAATATTATTCTTTTGTAAACGGTCAAAATACTACACAAGGAGGTACTCACCTCTCAGCTTTCAAAGAATCAATTGGATCGACCATTCAAAACTTTTTTGAAACTAAGAAAAAGAAGAAATACGATACTAAAGACATAAGGACTTCTATTGTCTCTGCGATTAGCATTAGTGTAGAAGAACCAGTATTCGAATCTCAAACCAAAACAAAACTAGGATCAATAAACATTGCTCCGGGTGGACTTACCGTACGAAAATTTATCAACGACTTTTTATCAGTTGAACTAGATAATTTCTTACATAAAAATCCAAAGGTTGCTGAAGCTATAGAAAAAAAAGTAATCCAATCAGAACGAGAAAGAAAGGAAATTGCTGGAATAAAAAAGTTGGCGAATCAAAGAGCTAAGAAAGCTAACCTACACAATAAGAAGTTGAGAGATTGTAGAATCCATTACAATGGATCATCAAAAAAGCATTCAGAAGAAGATAAATTAGGAACGACTATCTTTATCACTGAGGGAGATTCTGCAAGTGGCTCAATTACCAAAGCAAGAAATGTGCAGCTGCAAGCCGTATTTAGTTTAAAAGGGAAGCCTTTAAACTGCTATGGAATGACAAAAAAAGTAGTCTACAGCAACGAAGAATTTAATCTCTTACAACATGCTTTAAACATAGAAGATGGCCTTGATGGATTAAGGTATAACAAAGTGGTTATTGCAACAGATGCTGATGTAGATGGGATGCACATTAGATTGTTACTCTTAACTTTTTTCTTGCAATTTTTTCCTGAACTTGTAGAAGCAAATCATTTATATATCTTTGAGACACCTTTATTTAGAGTGAGAGATAAAAATAAAACCTTCTATTGTTATACTGAAAAAGAAAAGAAAAACGCGATTGAACAATTGAGGGGAAAACCAGAAATCACAAGATTTAAGGGTTTAGGAGAAATATCACCAAAAGAGTTTGGAAGCTTTATAGGAGAGGACATTAAATTAGAACCTGTGATTCTAAATGATGACCTTGACATTGATAACTTGTTGAATTACTACATGGGAAAAAACACTCCATCTAGACAAAAATTCATAATCAATAATTTGAGGTATGAATTGGACGAATTGGATGATGAAAACGAAATCGAAGAAATGAGCACGCTGGCAACAGACGCTATCAAATAATTCTTGTATTTATATTTGCACGAGGAGGTGAAGCAGTTTTTCTGCTTTTACCTCTTTTTTTACATCTTGTCTTAATTCTATCTGGAATTTATCCATTTTACGACAAAATAGCAGTTTATATTAGCAATTGGCTAATGGTACAATCTTGGACCATTAACTTTTATGAGCCATAAGATGTTAATTAGTGACAAGATGTCGTTTATTCTGTAGTATTGAACCAGAATGGCTTATTTTTATACTAACTAAAGGAAGCACAGTTTATGTTTAAAAATTTCTTTTTTCCAAAGAATATAGAAGTAGATGCAGACTTCATGCCTATGATGTCTATTGATGAAGATGATGCTTCACAAGAAAATGAAGAGTACCCTGAGATATTACCCGTACTTGCATTAAAAAATACAGTCTTATACCCAAATATTGTCATACCAATTACCGTAGGAAGGGATAAGTCAATCAAGGCAATAAATGAAGCTTATGATTCTAATCGACTCATAGCTGTACTGTCTCAAAAAGATAGTAAAATAGAAAACCCCAAAGCATCTGATCTATTTAGAAAAGGAACCATTGCTAAAATCATCAAGTTGCTTAAAATGCCTGATGGCACCACAACAGCAATCTTACAAGGCCGAAAAAGGTTTGAACTTGTAGAAATGCTCGATGAGGTACCCTACATGAAAGGTAGTGTCAGGTTATTGGAAATAGCCGACGTTAAAGATGAGATGCGTTTTAAGGCTTTAATAGAATCTGTAAAGGATCTTGCCAAGCAAATCATCCAACTTTCACCTAATATCCCTTCCGAAGCAGTCGGTATGTTACAGAACATTACAAGTAGTAATTTTCTGTTAAATTTTATCGCTTCTAACCTAGGAAGTAAAACAGAAGTTAAACAAAAAATTCTTGAGATCGATAGTCAGAATGATAAAGCTGAATACATTCTTGAGCAAATGGACAGTGAGTTACAACTCCTTGAGTTGAAGGATCAAATAGAATCAAAAGTTAGAACGGATATTGAAAAACAACAAAGAGATTTTTTCCTGAACCAACAATTAAAAACGATCCAAGAAGAACTCGGACAAAATCCTCAGCAGGAAGAAATTAAAGAACTGCAATTAAAAGCTAAGGATAAAAAATTTCCTGATTACGTCAGAAAAGCTTTTGAAAAAGATCTTAATAAAGTTAAAAGAGTCAATCCTCAAGTTGCAGAATATTCCATCTTATTAAATTACTTAGAATTGATGATAGATCTTCCTTGGGAAGATTACACCAAAGATAATTTCAATTTAGAAAATGTAAAAAAGATCTTAGATAAGGATCATCACGGTTTAGAGAAAGTAAAAGAAAGAATTATAGAACACCTAGCTGTCCTGAAACTTAAAGGTGACATGAAAGCACCAATACTTTGTCTAGTCGGACCTCCAGGAGTTGGTAAAACTTCATTAGGAAGATCAGTAGCAAAAGCACTTAAAAGAAAATTTATAAGAATGTCTCTGGGTGGATTGCATGACGAATCAGAAATCAGAGGGCATCGAAAAACCTATATAGGGGCAATGCCAGGTCGTATTATTAAATCAATAAATAAAGCTGGTTCTTCTAATCCAGTTTTCATTCTTGATGAAATAGATAAAGTAGGAAAAGATTTTAGAGGAGATCCTTCTTCTGCATTATTAGAGGTTTTAGATCCAGAGCAAAATGCTACTTTTTATGACAACTACCTCGAATTAGAATTTGACCTCTCAAAGGTCTTGTTCATTGCTACAGCAAATAATTTGTCAAGCATTCAACCTGCTCTATTAGATAGAATGGAAATCATAAACATTAGCGGATATTCCTTAGAAGAAAAAACTCAAATCGCAAAAAAACACTTGGTACCTAAACAAAGAGCCGAACATGGCTTGAAAGCAAAAGACATTAAACTGAGTGAACAACTGATTGGAAAACTAATCCATGAATACACAAGAGAATCTGGTGTAAGAAGTCTAGATCGCACCATTGCTGCAGTAATGAGAAACACCGCAAAAAAAGTGGCGATGGAGATTGACTACAATCCTTCCATTAAACATCCTGACTTAAAAAAAATCTTAGGACCAAGAAAATATTCAAATGAAATCTATCAAGATGAACATACCAATGGGGTAGCAGTTGGTCTTGCATGGACTAGAGTAGGAGGAGATATACTCTTCATAGAATCACTTTTGAGCGAAGGAAAAGGTAAATTGACATTAACTGGTAATTTAGGGGAAGTCATGAAAGAATCTGCTACAACAGCACTTAGTTATTTAAAAGCTAATGCTGGATCCCTTGGCATTGACATTAACAGGTTCAAAGAAAGCGATATTCATATTCATGTGCCAGAAGGAGCAATACCGAAAGATGGACCATCTGCAGGTATTACCATGCTAAGTTCATTAGCTTCTCTTTTGAATAATAGACCAGTAAAACCTTTTTTGGCTATGACTGGTGAAATTACGTTGAGAGGTAGGGTTTTGCCAGTTGGAGGCATCAAAGAAAAAGTGTTGGCTGCAAAAAGAGCAGGGATAAAAGAAATTATCCTATGTAAAGAAAATGAAAAAAATGTCGAAGAAATCGAGAATGATTACATTAAAGGCATTAAATTTCACTACGTAAGCAATATGAAAGAAGTCTTAGATATAGCAGTAGGCTTCTGATTCCAAAGGAATTGGCTTGAAATTTAACACCAAACAACCAATTTGAATTTATTTAGCCCTTTTAATAGGAAAAAAGGCGATCATGATGCAAAAAATAGTTTTAGTTCTTATTTCAATTAGTCTGTTCACCTTGAGCACAATTCATGCTCAAGAAGACCAAGATTCTACCCTTGTACAGTTTTCTGGGATGGTATTAGATGGCAGTGATGACAACCTTTATCCTATCCCATTTGCTAATATCCTCATTAAAGAAGATGCTAGAGGAACTTACTCAGAAATGAATGGTTTTTTCTCCATTGTAGCTAAAAAGGGAGACGTCGTAAGCTTTTCTGCCATTGGGTACAAAGCAGTCGATTTTGTCATTCCTGATTCTTTAGAAGAAAACAGGTACTCAATCGTTCAATTGATGTCTCCAGATACCATTAATTTACCAGAAACCATTGTTTTTCCTTGGCCAAGCAGAGATCATTTTAAATTAGAGTTCTTAGCAATGGATGTAAAAGATCAAATGCAAGAAAGGGCAATCGAAAACCTGGCTCAAAAAAGTTTGAGAAAAATGATTGAAGAAGTTCCTTACGATGGGGATGAAAATGCAGACTATTATCTAAGGAAAGAAGCCCAATCTTATTACTATATAGGACAAACTCCTCCAATGAATATCTTCAGTCCAGTAGCCTGGAAACAGTTTTTTGATGCTTGGAAAAGAGGAGACTTCAAGAAAAAGAAAGAAGACGATAAGTAAATTACTATTTTTACACCTTCAAGTTTAATTAATAGTATAATAACTCGATGAAGGTAACAGAGTATTTTGAAAAAGCAAACGGCCAGACTTATATTTCATTTGAAATTCTCCCTCCACTCAAAGGAGGTAAAATGAAAGCAATATTTGATGTTTTAGATCCTTTAATGGAATTTAAACCACCATTTATTGACGTGACTTATCATAGAGAAGACTTTATTTATAAAAAGAAAGAATCTGGCTATTATGAAAAAACAGCCATAAGAAAACGTCCTGGGACTGTTGGGATTTGTGCAGCAATTATGCATCGTTATGGTGTTGATGCTGTCCCTCATCTTATCTGTGGAGGGTTTTCCAAAGAAGACACTGAAAATGCTTTAATAGATCTACATTTCTTAAACGTCAATAATGTCTTGGCCTTGAGAGGAGATGCTAGAAAGATGGATGGTAAATTCATTCCTGAACCAAATGGCAATAA
Organism: uncultured Saprospiraceae bacterium; assembly: GCA_937941095.1. Lineage (GTDB taxonomy): Bacteria > Bacteroidota > Bacteroidia > Chitinophagales > Saprospiraceae > JALZVN01. Next base: position 31,878 of record CALDYJ010000042.1, read on the forward strand.
TTATGCTATCGATTTGGTAAAGCAGATGGCAGATATGAACACCGGAAAGTACCTCGATGGTAATATCGTTGATGGTGAAAAAACTGATTTCTGTATTGGTATAGCTGGGTATCCAGAAAAGCATTTTGAATCTCCTAACATTAATATGGATTTGGAATGGACAAAGAAAAAGATTGAAGCAGGTGCAGATTACATTGTCACTCAAATGTTTTTTGATAACGACAAGTATTTTGAATATGTAGACCTTTGTCGTGCCAATGGAATTAATGTTCCTATAGTACCAGGTTTAAAACCTTTGACTAAACAATATCAATTAAATTCAATCCCAAGATTGTTTCATGTAAATATGCCTGAAGCATTCGCTAAGGAATTGAGCAAAGCTGATTCCAGAGAAGCAGTAAAACAAGTGGGTATCGAATGGTGCATTCAACAATCAAAAGAACTAAAAGCAAAAGGAGTTCCTTGTCTACATTATTACACAATGGGAGACACAAAAACCATTCGTAAAATTGTTGAATCCGTCTATTGATTAATTATCCAAAACAAATAACAATGAACAGATCATTTCTCTTTTTACTGTTTTTATTAAGTAGTCAATTTGTATTTGGCCAATTAAAGAGTCCGGATGAGTTTTTTCCAAATAAATTGGGCGAGCATTTCATGCCGCATTACACCATTGTTGATTACTTTAAACATGCTGCAGAAGAATCTGAGCAAGTAGAATACCAAGCTTACGGCTATACCAATGAAAAAAGACCTTTAGGTGTCGTAATTGTTTCTTCTAAAGAAAACATGAAAAATATCGATGAGCTTCGAAAAGATAATCTAAGACATGCCAAAATGGAAAAAGGCGAACTTAGCAGCAACAAAGACATGGCTGTAGTTTGGATTAGTTGTGGAGTGCATGGTAATGAGGCAGGAGCAACCAATAGTGCAATAGCTACTTTATATGATTTAATCAAACCAGTCAATAATGTAAGCACTGCTTGGTTAGACAATACGATTGTGATCATAGATCCTTGTTTAAACCCAGATGGCTATTCGCATTACACAGATTGGAACAGAGCAGTAGGGAATAAAATACCCAATCCTCACATTGAGTCAAAAGAACATAATGAGCCTTGGCCCGGAGGAAGAGTTAATCATTACATGTTTGATTTGAACAGAGATTGGGCTTGGGCAACTCAAGTTGAAACGAGACAAAGGCTTAAATTATATAATACTTGGATGCCACACGTGCACGTAGATGTGCACGAACAAGGGCATGATGATGAATATTATTTTGCACCAGCGGCAGAGCCTTTTCATAAATACATAACAGACTGGCAAGGAGAATTTCAAACAGAAATCGGGAAGAATCACACTAAATATTTTGATAACGAAGGTTGGCTTTATTTTACAAGAGAAATTTTTGATTTATTTTATCCTAGTTACGGAGATACCTATCCAACTTTTAAAGGAGCAATTGGAATGACTTATGAACAAGCTGGGCATAGTCAAGCAGGAAGAGAAATATTGATAGAAAATGGGGACACCTTGAGTTTGTCGGATAGAATTGAGCATCATAAAACAACTGCACTTTCTACCATAGAAGTTGCCTCTCAAAATGCGGATCGTTTAGTGCAAAAATTTAAGTCTTATTATACCACTAAGACTAAAAGTGGAAAATATGGAGCTTATCTGATAAAAGCAACAGAATCATCAAGACAGAAAATTGACGATTTAACTGCTTTGTTAGATCTTCATGGAATTAAATATGGCAACGCTTCTTCAGGTGGAGCAAGCAATGCTTACAGTTTTATAGACAGAAAAAATTCAAATGTAAAAATTGCAAAGCACGATTTAGTAATCCCTGTAAGTCAATCTTCTTCTACTTTAGTTGAAGTTTTGTTTGAGCCAGATTCCGAATTATCAGATTCCTTAACGTATGACATCACAGCTTGGTCATTACCCTATGCACATGGATTAGAAGCGTACGGTTTAAATTCATCTATTGATGTCAGCGAAGAGTATACTTCTTTAGAAAGACAAGTACATTTACCAGATGAAGAACCTTATGCATATCTTTTTCCTTGGGATAATTTAAATTCTATTGCTTTTCTAGGAGAATTGTTGAAAAAAGGATTTGTCGTTCGATCTACCACCTTACCTTTTGAGCTGGAACAAAAATCATACAAGGCGGGAACCTTGATGTTATTGAAAATAGACAACAAAAAGAAGAAACCAAATTATAGTACTGAAGCACAGAAGATCGCAGAAAAATTTGATGTGGACATCTGGTCAAGTCAAACTGGTTTCGTGAAAAGTGGTCATGATTTTGGATCATCTTCTGTAAGGGTAATTAAAACACCAAAATTAGCGCTTTTATCTGGAGAGTCCATTTCTGAAAATGATTTCGGCTACGTCTGGCATTTTTGTGAACAAACCATAAACTACCCGCTAACCATTTTAGAAATTGGCAGCTTGAATCAAGCGGATTTAAATAAATACGATGCACTGATTATGCCTCATGGAAATTATGGAGCTTTGTCCACAAGAGAGGCTGGAATAATTTCAACTTGGGTTGGAAATGGAGGAAAGCTAATTGCGATTCAAGGAGCAATCGATAGAATGGCAAAAGAAACACTCTTGAAAATTGAAAACAAACCAATGGCAACTGAAACTCAGAGTAATGATGAAAGCAGCAAACTTAAAAAGTATGGAGATCAAGAAAGAAGCTACTTACCTAATCACTTACCAGGAGCGATCTTTAAATTAGACATAGATGAAACCCATCCATTGAGTTTTGGTCTCACTGATCATTATTTCAGCTTAAAAACGAATAACAGGGCCTATGCATATTTAAGCGACGGCTGGAATGTTGCTTACACTAAAAAAGATTTAAAAACCATCGGATTTGTTGGAAGTAAATTAAAAAGTAAGTTTAAACAATCAACATGCATTGCCACAAAAAGTGTAGGACAAGGTAAGGTAATCTACTTTATGGATAACCCTGTCTATAGAGGATTTTGGAAACAAGGAGCTTTTCTTCTTGGAAATGCAATATTCATGCTTGAATAGGCACTTTCTAAAAAATAAGTTACTGTCATATATAGTCAATTACTGTTTATTATTATCTTGATTAGTAGTCTAATCTAGACTATTTTGTAAAGAGAATAATAAACTGAATATGTTGAAAAGGCTTTATGTGATAGTGCTTCTGTTGGGTGTACATTATTGTGCATCATGCCAATCAAATCTTGAGTCTTATTTAAAAGGCTCTTCGAAGATTACCTGTCATCAAATGCCAGAGCAAAACAATATGCTTTTACGGCAGAAATACATAAATAACTTAGAAAAAGGTCAAGCTTTAAAATTTGCAGAATCCTTTGAAGTGAATTTTAATCCTTCAAAAAATGGGACTTGGGAATCCATTACCGAAGCTAGATCCATGTGGAGATTAAGAATTCAATCAAGAGGAGCACTTTCTTTAAACCTTGGTTTTGAATCTTTTTTTCTTCCGAAAACTGCTAGTTTTTATGTAGTAGATTCCAAGGAAGAACTAGTACTTGGTCCTCTGACAAAAAATGATAACGAAGATCATCTTCAGTATTGGACTCCTGCGATTACATCAGATGAATTAATGTTAGTTGTAGAAATTGACAATGATGAGAAAGAAGACTTGCAACTTTCTATTACAAAAGTAAATCATGATTTTATTGGAATCAATGAATTGCAGTCTGGATCTTGTAACTTAGATGTAGTTTGCGGGATAAGCAATGGTTTTCCTGAGGTCGAAGCCTATAGAGACATCATAAGATCTGTAGGTATGTATACTATTAGTGGTACAGACATTTGTTCAGGATTTTTAATAAATAATACAGGACAAGATTGTAGGCCTTTTTTTATAACTGCTTTTCATTGTGGTGTTGTTGCTTCTAATGCTCCTTCAGTGGTGACGTATTGGAAATATGAAAACAGTACTTGTAGGGTGCCGGGATCTTCAGCGAGTGGAGGATTTGGTGATGGTCAGAGGACGATATATAACTCAGGATCAACGTTGAGAGCATCATACTCAAATACTGATTTTACACTTTTGGAATTTGATGATGAAATACCTTTGGAAGCAGAAGCTTTTCTTGCGGGATTTGATGTCAGTGATCAATTAGCAGAAAAATCGATTTGTATCCACCACCCAAATCTTGAAGAAAAGAGAATTAGTTTTGAAAACGATCCTGTTCATGTTGGAACTTGGCAAGGAGACGAAGCTATGATTCCTAGTGGAGATCACTTGATAGTCAACGATTGGGATTTAGGTACAACAGAAGGAGGTTCTTCAGGAGCTCCATTATTTAATGAAGAAGGAAAAGCAATCGGTCAGTTACATGGTGGAGAAGCTTCTTGTTCAAACAATGCTTACGATTCTTATGGTTGGCTTCATAAATCTTGGGAAGGTGGAGGAGAACCTACGAATAGTTTAAAACCTTGGCTTGATCCATTAGCTTTAGGAATTGAAGTTTTGGATGGTAAAGAATGTTCTTTTGCACTAAACTTGGAAAACGTTTATGCGGAAATCTGCAGGGATCAAGCTTTTTTTATGAATAGCATCACAGTCAGCGAATCCTTTAATGGACCGGTCTCTTTAAGCGCGCTAAACGTACCAAGCAATCTTTCCATTTCATTTGGATCTACTATAATAAATCCTGGAGAAACAAGCTCAATAAGCATTGACAACCTAGATGATTTAGAAGCTGGATTTTATTCAATAATATTTGAGGCGAGTGATGGAAGTAATGCAAGCACTATTAATTTTCAATTTAGCTTGTACGATGCCTTGCCAGAAATTCCATCTCTTTCTCTTCCTTTGAATGCAGCAGGACAAATAAAAATCAGTCCTCAATTTGTATGGGAAAGTGATGAGTTCATTAGTACTTATCACTTTAGGTTAGCTGAGGACTTAAATTTTAATAATGTTCTTTTTGAGAGTGCTGATTTAAATAAAAACACGATTCAACTTGATTTTGATTTGATGGCTCAGCAGACATACTATTGGCAAGTAAAAGGATTTAATTCTTGTGGGGAAAGTAATTGGTCAGACAGTTTTTCATTTACGGTAGAAAACATAGAATGCACCCTACAGTCTTCTGCAGATGTTCCCATAGCAATAGATTCCGAATCTCCCAATGTAATTTTTTCGGAATTAATTTTTAATGGAGGAGGACTTGTTTCTAGTTTGACACTAGAAAATGTAAGAGGTAATCATTCTTTTATAGGGGATTTAATCATGTCATTAATTTCACCAAATGGAACAGAGGTTGTTCTTGTTGATGAAAATTGTGGTCCGAATGAAGATTTTGATCTAAGTTTCGATGACAATGCTTTAAGCAATGTACCCTGCCCATACGACGATGGAGGTACCTACCTTCCAGCCCAAAGTTTAAGTGCCTTTACTGGTCAAGAAGCAAATGGAAAGTGGGTCTTAAGAATTGAAGATGTGGCTAGCCTAGATGGAGGTAGTTTAGAAAATTGGGATTTGAAAATTTGTGTAAATCCTGAATCGGACTGTACCGTACGTTTAATAAATCCTGTAGAATCTTTTTGCAATAATGAGTTTTTTGATTTTGAATTTAAAATCGGTCAAGGGTTTGAATCTATAAGCAGTGCAGTCTTTCAAATTCAACCAAGTCAAGGTACCGTACCTACAGGTTTTGGAAAAATCATTTCACAAACTCAGGAGGCAATCATCTATAGGGTAAATGAAAATTTGGATGCATCTGTTGGGTCATATGATGGCAGTTTTTTCTTAACGGATTCATCTGGAAAGCAAGATGATCTTACATTTAGTTTTTACATAGATCCTTTGCCTAATCAAGTGCTTTTATTAGAGCCAAGCAATGAAGAAGATAAAGTTCAGAATGATCTTGAGTTTAGTTGGGAGATTGATGCACTAGCAGATTCTTACCGTGTGATCGTTTCAAAAGAAAGTGATTTTACAGATTTATTTATAAACGAGACTGTCCAAATTAATAAATATGCCAGCAATGTAAATTTTGAAGAAAACACTAAGTATTACTGGAAAGTATATGCTATCAATGAGTGTGCAGAAATAGAAAGTAACTTTTTTACTTTTACTACCGACTTTTTTAATTCAACAACCAATAAGCAGGCTACCGCATTTCAGCTTTATCCAAATCCAGCCAAAGATTTTATAAAAATTGCTTTTGAAGAATTCTATATTGGATTGCTTGAGGTTTCAGTATTTTCAAGTAATGGACAATTAGTTGCAAAGAAATCTATCTCTTACAAAGGAGACCAATATGAATTAAATGTAATAGATCTTCCTACAGGACTGTATTTGGTGAAATTAGAGACCCAAAAAGATACATATAGAGGGATGTTCTTAATTCAAAAATAACGTAGAAAGTATTAGATTTGAGCCTAAATTTGAAAAAATGCTTAGAGCCAATGATCCTTCCATTAAATCATGGGTAGAAGTTTCTGCCGATAGTGATTTTCCCATTCAAAATTTGCCATTTGGAATAGCTAAGTCTGGCAATAAACAACCTGGGGTGGTATCAGCCATAGGTGATTTTGTGATAGATTTAAGAATTTTAGGGGAGCATGGATTTTTTGAAGACCTGGATTTTGATACCAATGTTTTTGAAAGACCATACTTAAATGATTTCATAGCTTTGGGCAAAAAGATAACCAACGGCGTTAGGGATAGATTATCTTTAATTTTAGACACTGATTATGATGATTGGGATGCTAGTGAATTAAGAGACTATTTTCTTTATCCTATGGCTGAAGTAGAAATGCTTCTTCCAGTTCAAATAGGAGATTATACAGACTTTTATTCAAGTAGAGAACATGCTACTAATGTAGGTACAATGTTTAGGGATCCTGAAAATGCTTTGCTCCCGAATTGGTCCCATTTGCCAGTTGGCTATCATGGAAGAGCTTCTTCGATTGTAGTTTCAGGAACACCTATTCGAAGACCAAAAGGTCAAACTAAGCCAAACGAAAATGAACCGCCAGTTTTTGGGCCTTGTAAATTGTTGGACTTTGAATTGGAGATGGCTTTCATTGTAGGAAAAGAAACCGCGCTAGGTGATAGCATAGGTACAAAAGATGCTGAAGACCATATATTTGGAATGGTTGTTTTTAATGATTGGTCAGCAAGAGACATTCAAAAATGGGAATACATACCATTGGGACCTTTTTTAGGTAAGAACTTTGGATCTACTATTTCTCCATGGGTTGTAACTCTTGAAGCATTGGAACCATTTAAGATTCCAGGCTATAAACAAGAGCCAGCTATATTACCATATTTAGAATATAAAGGCAATAAAAATTACGACATAAATCTTGAAGTTGCCATAAAGCCTGAAGGTGAAGATCAAACAATTGTCTGTAAATCTAATTTTAAGTACATGTACTGGAATATGGTACAGCAGCTTGCTCATCACACAGTAAATGGATGCAATTTTAGAGTAGGAGACATGTGTGCTTCTGGAACTATTAGTGGACCAGATTCTTCGGCGTTTGGATCCATGTTAGAATTGAGCTGGAAGGGTACAAAGCCTTTAACATTAAATAATGGAGCAACCAGAAAATTTATTCAAGATGGTGATACTGTAATCATGAAAGCAAATGCAGAGAAAAATGGAGTGAGGATTGGTTTCGGCACTGCTTCAGGAAAAATCATTCCTGCTTCATAAATTAGAAATGAGCAACAACAAAATAATAAAGAGGATACGTCTGTCTAGAGTATGGCACAGATGGATGGGCACAAGTTTGGCCTTGTTTCTCTTTATATCAGCAAGTACCGGGATTCTTTTAGCGCTAAAGAAAGAGGTTAACATTCTACAACCTCCAACTCAGAAAGTAACAAATCTCGAAAATGTTGCTTGGTTGAGCATTGAAGACATAAAAGAAAAAGCAGAAAATGCATTTTATGCTAAATATCCTTTACAAAAAGACAATACTATCGATAGGATTGACTTCAGACCACAAAAAGGCATCGCAAAAGTAATTTTCGAAAAAAGAGATTGGGAGGTTCAAGTAAATGGATATAATGGCGACGTGCTTTCTATGGCTCAAAGGCATTCTGACCTAATCGAAAGAATTCACGATGGTTCCATTATCAGCGATGGATTTAAATTAATAAGCATGAACTTGCTTGGAATTGGGATCATTTTAATGATTATTTCTGGCCTATGGCTTTGGTATGGACCTAAAAGATATAGGAAACTCCGTAGAAGAAGAGATTAGAAAAATTTACATATCTTATTTTATTCCCTTGTGACAATGAAGAATGCTGCATTTTATTGAAATTATCCGTAAATTACAGAGCTTTTGTTGAGCAAGGCTTACCGGAAATTCCAAACAAATAATTATTTCAATAAAATCTACATTGGGACTTGTGAAAGAGAAGATTCTAGCTATTTTATTCCTATCATACGCATTTTTAGGAATTTCTTATGCAAGCGATGATAACTTAGCGATTATTGATCCTAAGTTCAAAACCATCTTAGATGTTGAGTACCCTTCTCGATTTGATTCTATACAAGTATTCTTTAATAAATCTTCCATTCTTTTACCTCAAGAATTAAAAATTTGGGAATCTCAATTAGAATATTTAAGCATTCTCGAAAAACATAAATCCATTCAAGGCTTGATCCATATTCGTTTAGGGGAACTCTATAAAGAATCAGACGAAAACGAAAAAAGCAAAAACGCTTTTGTTCAGGCTCTAAGCATGCTAATGGACTTTGAAGATGACCTCCCAAAACCAGACAGCCTTTTTGCCAAAATTCAATATAGTTTAGGGAAAGCTGAAATTGTAGATGGTCAGTTTGGAGATGCTAAAGAGAGAATTGGTATTGCCCTAGAACATTATACCAAGATTGATGATAGCCTTTCGATGGCAGTTTGTCATTTTGATTTAGGTCGGATTTATGAAACCTTAGATAATTCTGAAGAGGCTATCAAAGAATTTGATTTAGCAATCAATCTATTTGAAATTTTAAAAAGTGAGCTAGGAGAGTTAGATGCAAAATTTGCCAAAACGAAAGCCTTAATTAAAACAGGCAATGATAAACTTGCATTGACCATGCTTGATAGTTTAGTGACAAACATGAAAATTTTAGACCATCATTCTAAGATTGAAGCCACTTTGTCATTTGCAGAGCTTCTGATTAAAAAAGCTGATTATAAGAAAGCGGAAACTATACTAAGTGAAGAAATTTCTAATCCTGAGAATGCTCAAGATTGGGATCAGCTCAAACTCATTGCAGAACAACTAGCCTTGTTGAATGAAAAACAAAATTTATTTGATAAAGCATTAGAGTATAGAAAAATTGAACAAACTTATATAGATTCATTTCATGTTCATACGGTTAAATTAAATGATGAAAAATCTCAAAAGCAACTTTTTAACTTTCAAGCAAAATTGAAAAATCAACAGTTAGCTTTTGATAAATTAATGGAAGAAAAGACTTTAGCATTTAATAAGTTTAAAAAACAAATGTTATTGGGTGGAATTTTGGTCGGGCTCCTTGGACTTTGTTTTATTTATTTTAATTATTGGAAAAACAATACTGCTTTGGCTCAAAAAAATAGTGAACTTGTTTTAACTAAACAAAATTTATTCAATTCTTTTTCAAGCGAATTCAAAACTCCCATAAACAATATATCAGACGTTTTAGAAAGGATAAATGCTGAAACGCTCAATGACCGAGTAAAGGCATTAATTGTTTTGGCAAATGCTACGGCTTCCAAGATGTATAATGAGTTAAACTTGATCATAAATTGGAATCGGTATCATTCAAAATCAGCAAGTCTCAATCCATCTATCGGAAATCTTACAGACCAATTAAGCTTGACCTTTAACAACGCCCAAAAGGATTTTGAGCATAAAGAAATTACTTGGATCTTAGACTTAGTTCCAGAGAAGATGATTTGTGAAATAGATTTTGAAAAATTAGATTTATTGGTCAAAACTATGCTGGAAAATATTGTAAGCGAAACGCCAGCTGGAGGAATAGTAAGTTTGACCTTAAGAATTTTAGGTAATCAAAAGATAAGTTTAATAATTAAAGACAATGGAGATGGAATTCCAAAAGCTAAACTCAAAGAACTTTTCGAATGGAATTACAACGAAGTAAAAGCAGATAAAGCCTCGTCTGGGTACAACATGGCTTTTGCTTTTTGCAAGGACTTAACTACATTGATGAATGGAAAGTTAAATTACATCGACAATCAAAATTCAGGTAAACACTTTGCATGTGTGTTACCTTTTAGTTTTGCAAAAGGCCAAAGTTTATTTCCCGCATCTTCGATTGCTAACACTAAGCCAGTCGTAAGAGTGCCATCTGTTTTAGTTAAAAATGAAGAAGGAAGACCAAATGTTTTGTTATTAATCAAACATGAAGAGTTAGCTGATTATATGTCGGATGTTTTATCTGATGATTATAGCGTGAGTGTTTCTAATAACAGTAAAGCAGGTTTAGGGATTGTCTATAAAGAAATTCCAGATTTGATTGTAATAGATTTACAAAACGAACAAGATGGGTTTAGGAGTTTTGTAAATGAAGTTAAATCAAATTTACTAACGGATCACATTCCATTATTATGCTTGCATTCTAAGTTTGGACCTACCTTATCAGAAGACATAAGGGAACATATCGACCTGCTCATTGAGAAACCACTAAATGATCCGAGTGTGTTCAAAAAAACACTTTCTGACGTTCTTGAGAAAAACGATCAAAATTACCTATCAATTTCAGAAACAAATGAAAATCATTCTGCTTTCTTCAATAGGTTTATTGGAATATTAAATAGTGAATTTTTCGACCCTAAGTTAAACGTCGAAAGTATTGCACTAAAAATGAAAATGAGTAAAGGGCAGTTATTTAAAAAGACAAATGCTGTTTTTAATGAGTCACCAAGTACCTTGTTAAGAGATTTTCGATTAGACAAGGCTGAAGAGATGAAAGCAAGCAATGAATATACAATCGAAGAAATCTGTAAAAAATGTGGATTCGAAAGTGAACGCTATTTCGCTAAAATTTATAACGATAGATTCCATAAAGAAAGTTAATTTTTAATAATCGGATTGCTTTTCTTTGTAGGATCCTGATTTAATAGATCTACTAAACAATTATATAAGGCTGGGAGTTTTAGTTTGAATTTTTCAGTTTGTTCAAAAAAAGCTTCTATGCTTACCGCAAAAAGTTCTAACATATTATGACCACCATAATTTTTGAGGAACTCATTTTTGTTTGCCCTAATAAGTGCTAATTTTTTAACACCTTCTTCTTCCCACTTTCTTAGTTTATAAATGTTTAAAAATTTTTGACCGATTCTTCTAAAACGATCATCACCTTGAATAGCATGTGCAGTTTCATGAAGAGCTACATTGATGGCATCGTCTGGAATAATAAAACCTTCTAGTACACTTGGCCATGAAATTACCATGCATTTTTCATTAAAATCCACATGACCAAGCAGGTTTTTGTATTCTCCAAAATTGTAAATGTTTGGAGCAACATAAATTTGAGAAAACTGCTTTAAAATGTAATGATCTAGCCCGAATGTGATTTGAGTTAAGGCACTACAAATGATAATTTTCATTTCTTCAGTGACCTCGTCAAAATTGTTTGGGGTGTAGTTAAGAAAGTTATTTGCAATAAATGTTCTTTCTATAAACCTTTTTTTCAATGGTTCACTTAAGTCATTGTAATAACTATTGTAATGGCTGAGTACTTTGTGATACTCTGCAGCATTTGCTTTTTTAAATTTTTTAATCCAGAATATTCTTAGTTTATAATACATTATTACAATTATACATTAAGCTTCTAAGCTTTCCCTAGTTATTAAAGCACAGTAGCCATTATTGTACAGTCTGTAGCCATATTCATAACAAAAATAGTATTGTGCTTTTTTCTCAATAGATATATTTGTGCAATAGTAAAACCTAAAGCCATGTTCTATTAACTTTTCTCTATGGATTTTGGATTTCCCTGAAGGGTTTAACTTTTTAAGAATCCTTCTATTGTTAATTAGGATCTTATTGATTTTTCTGATTTGAGGTGAAGTGGTTTTCTTTTGTTGGTTGTGTGAGGATGCTCTACAATAGGTAGAACAATAAATCTTGTCAACACGGCCAGTAAACACTGCACCGCAATGGTTACATTCTTTTTTCATATTTTTTAGCTTTATATTTTAATAAGCGTATAGATTACGTTTCTATACGTTTACTTACGTAAGTATACGAATAAATTACGACTAAATAAATAATCTCTTTCCATATTTGGGCATCAGTTTGAACAGACAATTGTTGTTCAATTTATTTATTAGTTAATTTTTAAAATTTATTTAGTTATGAAATCGATCAGAAACAACATTCAATTAATCGGTCACCTCGGAAGAGATCCTGAAGTTCGGGATTTAGACAATGGCAACAAGATTGCGAAGATTTCGATTGCTACAAAAGACATCTACAAAAATAGAGATGGTGAGAAAGTCGTCGAAACTCAATGGCATAATATTGTAGCTTGGGGAAAAATAGCCGAAAACATTGGTGTATTTTTGAAAAAAGGTAACGAAGTTGCCTTAAAGGGTAAACTTACTCATAGAGCTTACGATGACAAGAATGGGATACGAAAGTATATCTCAGAAATCGTTGCCAATGAATTTATGTTGCTTGGTCAAGCTGCTAAAAGCACAGATGCTTAATTTTCAAAACAAAAGTTTTGAGAGAAGATAGGAGGCAATTGCCTCCTATTCTTTTTTCCAATGGATGAAAAAAGTATATGTTCTTAAGAATCATATTTATGTTTGCCTCTATTCCAACCATTTTTTCCAATATATTTTGTTCCGTCTTCTGCTGCTGGTTCTTCCAGTTTTGTCCCCATGCTATCATTCCATCTGTTCAAATAACCAAAAAGTGCAATCACTCCTAAGATTTCTACAACTTCTCCATCATTCCAATGATTTCTTAAATTCTCTGCAATTTGATCATCAACGGCATTTGGGATCGAAGAAGCAGCAATAGCAAAGTCGAAAACCGCCCTTTCCGCTTCTGAAAAAGCAGGGTAGGTTTTGTACTCCCAGATATGATTAAGTTTATCTTCTTCTGATCCATACCTAGCTGCAGCTCTGATGGCATGTGCCTCGCAATATCGGCATCCAGCAGTTTTACTTGATAAATAAGCTAACAGCCTTTTTAATGCGCTGCTGACTCTTCCTTTATTTTCCATAACTGCTTGATTCATTTCGAGAAATGCATGAGCAATTCTTGGTCTATGCATCATTGTAAATAAGCTGTTTGGAGTAAATCCTAGTGTTTCTTCATAAAAAACAGCCATTTCTTCTGCTTCTTTATTTGAATTTCTATCAAGCGGTAATACCAATGGTCTTTTCATTATATTTAATTGAATTTATTTTTTGTAAAATTTCTATTTGCTTTTTCCCGTTATTTGTAAAATTATAAATAATATAATCTCAATTTAATTTTTATGAAATCAGTTTTATTTATAGCTCTAGTTATTTTCAACTTTAACCTTTCCGCACAAGAATCTGAAGAAGAATATGTTCCTATGCGTGTTTTAAAATGTTCTGCTGTTGAAGAAGGAAATCCAATAATTAATATTTTTGTAGACGAAAGTAATGTAAAATGGATAGCAACAGATACAAAACTCTACAAAGTTCATTCAGCCGACAATTCTAGTCTAGAGGAAGTGTCCAATGATGAATGGCATTTGCTGATGCAGAATGAAGGTAATTTTCCACTTGAATTAAATTACTTTGATTTAGAAAAGTTTCCAAGTACAAGAGCTAATAGATTAGAAGAAGCTGAAGATATAATTACAACCACTTTCTACGATAAAAAGAAAAAGAATCTTTGGATTGGTACAGCAAAAAACGGACTCTTTAAATATAAAACAAATCCTGAAGTTAAGCTCCTCAAGCAAATTTCTAAAACAAATTCTAAACTGATAAATAATCACATTACTAGTGTGCTAGTAGATAAGTTTAATCGCGTGTGGGTAGGAACAAAAAAAGGCGTTTTATTGCTTGATGATAAAAGTAAGCTGTTTGAAGAAAAAAAAGTCATAAAGGAAATTACAGCCTTAGGACCAGATGTTTGGATTATGGGCAATGATATATTATATCGTGTCACAGAAGACAACAGATGGTATCCTGGAGATGTTGACGCTAGATTGTCTTCGGGGATAATAAGAGATATGATTTATGACAGTGATGGAAAACTTTGGGTGGCTTCAGATGTAATATCAAGGTATGATATTGAAAAAGATATAGTAGAAATATTTGATGCTTCAAATGGTTTTACAGGAAAGAACATCACTAGAATACTAACCGATCAAGACAATGCCTTATGGGTAGGGACAGAAAAGGACGGACTCTTTTTAATAGATAAAGAAGCTAACCTCACCGCTACTTGTTTGATTGATCAAAAACTGTCTTGCGTAGGCGAGGAAAATGATGCAAGCCTTTTGGTTAGAGCATTCGGTGGAGAAGAGCCTTACATTTATAACTGGTCTTCAGATCTTAGTGGTCCTAATCCCGATAAGTTAGGCCCAGGATTTTATACCGTAACTGTTTCTGATCAGTCAGGTCTTCAAAAAGTAGTGTCTGCTAATATTGAAGATAAACGAATGCAAATTGAAAATGAAATAATAAAGATGCCAAGTCATGCAAATGCGAATGATGGTATTGCTATGGTAAAAGTAACTGGTGGAGTACCTCCTTATAAATACTATTGGAGTAGTGGAGAAACAAATACAAAGGCAAATAATCTTGGTGTTGGACCTCAAGAAGTTGAAATCTCTGATAATAATGGATGTGTTTACAATTGGCTTTTTAAAATGGAGGGCAAGAAAACTAATGTTGCAACAGGAGACTTATTGGTCAACATCATTCAAGAAGGCGAAGCCTTATGCCATGATTCTAAAAACCTTAATTTAAAAGTTGAAGCAAATGGGGGGAAAGCTCCCTATTCTTATAAATGGGAAAATCAAACATTAAGTGGAGATTATATAAAAAATGTAGCTTCTGGTGAATACAAAGTGACTGTTAGTGATTCTAGTGGGAAGAGTACAGTAAGTAAATACAAAGTTGTAAAAGCGCCACCTGTCATATTAAATTTAAGTCAAACTCAAGCAGTCAGCGGTACACGTAAAAGAGATGGAATGGCTATGGTAAATGCTAAAGGAGGATCTGGTCGCTATACTTATGAGTGGTCGAATGGCGCAAGCTCATCTAAAATTAAAAAACTAATTATTGGTGACTATACCGTAACTGTCACTGATGACAATGGATGTACAGCTGAAGGAAGTATTTCTATAAATGAAAGAATCAATAAAATACTTGCCTCAGGTAAATTAAAGAAGGGACAAACGATTCCAATTAAAAAATTATACTTCGAAGCAGATAGTACAAAACTCACCGATATTTCTGCTCCTACTTTGAATGAGTTATACGAATTCTTAATTAAGAATGATAATATTTATATTGAAGTTGGTGGGCATACCAACAACATTCCTGAACATGAATTTTGTGATCGCTTATCGGAAGCAAGAGCCAAATCGGTAGCTGATTTTTTATGGGCTAAAGGAATTGCAAAAGAAAGAGTAGTATACAAAGGCTATGGAAAAAGAAATCCAATTGCAAGTAATAAAACTTCTGATGGCAGAAAGAGAAACCAAAGAGTAGAATTAAAAATATTGGAGGTTCGGTGAGTATAGTTTAAACTAAGGACATTTTAAAATGATAGGAGTCCCTGAAAGCTTAAGAATTTTATTATCAATAGGCCAAGACTTTTTATAAATAGCAAAATCCCATTTGTGCATTTCTAAACCTTCTTTGAGCCATTGTTTTTGAATAGGGTAATTGGCTTCTGCAATTTCGCTTTGATCTTTCGTACATTCAGCCCATAAGACATAAAACAAATCATTTTTGTCTGTTCTAAAAGCTAAGGCTCTTACTCCTTCTTGTTTAGGTAATCGATCACTTGCGTCTGTATCATATACACTGTTTTTAAAAAGGATTGCGGCAGTTTGATAAGCAATTCCACCTGTAGTTTTTCTGTGTTGATACAAAGGCGTATCATTAAGCGTTTCATATATCCCCATAAAAGCAAATTCATCATCTGCAGTAGGATGTATCTTAGTGCCTTCAGCGAGGTTGTATAAATGAAGTTGTTTGATACCTTCTTTTTTACTTTCGGCCGCAAGTTTCAATAAAAAGTTTTTTTGAGCATCATCAGAACCTATGAAATCTTTAACTTGTTTTCTAGGAATGTTTACTTCCGTGATGATCCAATGTTTCTTTGGATATGTTTTTCCTTCATAACCATACTTATGCAAAACATTTCTAAATCGATCTCTTTGATTAAAAACGCCTTTGATAGCATTGTCTGAAGTTCTTTCATACTTCCAAGAAGGAGGAAAGTTTTGCCATTCTCTTAAACTGCCATCAATATGAGGGTAAGCATGATAACTCATCACATCAAAATACGCACCTCCCTTGAGGGGATAATTTGTTGCTTCTACTTCACCATTACTTGGATTATCAGTATTTCTTAAAACAGCATCTAAAAAACTTGGATAACCAATTCCGCCAATAGCGACAAAAGCATCAGGGTCTGTTTTTTTAATAACTTCATAAGCTATTCTGAGTGTTCGAACATAATGGAAAACAGGAGCTCGCATTTTATATTCACAAGGATTAGGATTATTGTCCCACCAACTTCCTCTTGTGCCAGGTTTTGCATAAGAATGCCCTTTAAAATCTCTATCAGCTAGATCCGGCTCATTCCATATTTCCCAAATCTTTACAAAATCTCCATACTTGCTCACCGTTTTATAAACGAACAAAGCAAAATAGTTTTCGTCATTTACAGGTGTACCGTTTTGACCATCATCCCAAATTGGTTCATATATGTTTGCAAAATGTTTAGATGCTTCCACGCCTTCGCAGTAGACTTTTTTTTCGCGGTGTTCTTCTGATGGTTCTCCTATAAAGCAAACCAAATCTTTCATCCCAAGATTAATATAATGTTGAAAGGCATTCACCCTGACATCGTAACCCCACTTTTCTAAAAAATGATCATATAAAGCAGGGCGCATGGTTTCCATGCCTGCACCTTCAATATTTCTGCTTGCATCACCCATGGCTACATCGGCTAATTGCTCATCTGTCCATCCAGGAAAATAACCCATATTTGTACCTAGGTAGGCAGTTCCATCATATGGAGGCACATGATCATTTGCCGTTTGAGCAATAATGGTAGGGGCAAAATTTAAAAATGAAATGACAAGAAATAAAAAAAGATTCTTCATAATAAGCATTAACGCTTGACTTGATGTTTTATTTTTCCATCTACAATAGTATACAGCACTTCGGTAGTCAGTATTTCTTGTTCTGGACAAGTGAGTAAATTATTTGATAGGATAATGATATCAGCTAATTTGCCTATTTCTATAGAACCTTTATCTTTCTCCTCAAAAGCAGCGTAGGCATTATCTAAAGTATAAGACTTAATGGCTTCTGCTCTGCTCATCTTTTGCTCAGTAAAAAATTCAAAATCATTGTCTTTTCTTTTTCTGGTCACTGATGCATAAATACAATCTAATGGACTTATGTCTTCAACAGGGACATCTGTTCCATTTGCAATTTTTGCTCCAGAATCTAGCAAAGATCTCCAAGCATAAGCGCCTTCTTTACTTCTTTTTTGTCCAAGTCTTTTTTCTACAAATGGCGAATCAGAAGTGCAATGCACAGCCTGCATAGAAGCAATCACTCCCATTTTTGAAAATCTTGGAATATCAGCTGGGTTTAAATGTTGAGCATGTTCTATCCTCCAGCGCGAACCTTCCTCGTAACCTTTTTTAGGCATGTGAGCTTCAAACATGTCAAGGACGACTCTGTTCGCACGATCACCAATGGAGTGCACACACAATTGAAGATCGTGTTTGTTTGCAAGCTTTGAAATCTTGACTACTTCTTCTAGACTTGTTGTGTTTTGTCCTTCAAAACCAGGTTTATCATTGTATGCTTTTAATAGCCAGGCACCAAATGAACCTAAGGCCCCATCCACTTCAGATTTGATCGCTCGACAAGTGAAATGTTTATTGCCCTCATCAATGATTGGAAAACGATTTAATTTTCCTTCCATTTCATCGTGACTTTCTCTTATCATTGCCCAAAGCCTAATGTCAAGTTTTCCATCTTGTGCAAGTTTTTCGAAATCTTTCAATTGCTTGAAAGTTGATCCAGCATCTTGAAAAGAAGTTACACCTTGCTGAAGACAAGATTGCTGTGCAAGGTTTATTCCTTTAAGCCAAAGATTATATTTTTCGTCTTCTGAAATGTTTTCTTGATACTTGTCATAAGCGTTCTTGAATACAGTCATTGCCCTTTCTTCAAAAACTCCTATCGCATTCCCAGAATCATCTCGCACTATTTCTCCTCCTACTGGATTGGTGGATTCTGTGTTTATACCTACGGCTTGCATCGCTGCTTCATTCGCAAATAATGCATGCCCACTAGCATGGTATAAAATCAATGGGTTATTAGGACTTAGTTTGCTAAGTTCATCATGAAATGGATACCCATGCACATTTTCTTCTGGAGGGTTTTCCCATTTTTCTTGATGCCAACCTCTACCCATTATCCACTCTCCATTCTTAGCATTTTTTAATTTATTTTCAACTTTGCTAAGTACTTCTTTCCAGCTTTTAGTATTGAGTAAGTTTAAATTAATGAGGCTTCCACCCATGCCTGAAAAGTGTCCATGGCCTTCTATAAATCCTGGCATGACAAAGGCTCCTTTCGCATCGATCTTTTTACTCGCCTTGCCGGCAATTTTTTCAATTTCTTCATTGCTTCCCACATTAGAAATTAAGCCTCCTTTGATGGCTATTGCTTGTGCTGTTACTTGGGACTCATTCAAGGTGTGTACATACGCATTCAAAATGATTAAATCTGCTGGGTTTTCTTGTTCGCAAGAAAAAAAGAATATTATGAGAAAGAAAAATATACTTTGTTTCATCTAGAGATTGATTATGCATTGATCAAAGAGTTGATCTAATTGCTTGTAAAATATTGAGCTAATATTACAAAGATAAAAGAAAACAAAAGACCGTATTACTCAGTCTGTTTGACATAAATTAATAGTTATTTCAGAAGACTTAAATCTCCTTTTTCCAAAATGGTCTCGCCATTTATTAATTCTATAATGGCATAAAAAACATAAATCCCTGAGGGCATGTTTTTACTTCTAAACTTTCCATTCCAACCTTCAGAAAAAGTATTGGCCTGAAAATTTTCATTTAGAAAGACTTGATTTCCCCATCTATCGAAAATGGCTAATCTTTGGATTTGTAGAATTTCTGCTCCTGCATAAATGTTAAACTCATCATTGATGCCATCACCATTTGGAGAAAATGCCGTTGGAATATAATATTGAGAATCACTTTTCCTAACCACTATCGTAATGGTTTCACTTGTCATGCAGCCATCCTCGTCCCATGCCATAACCTCATAAGTTGTGGTGATGATAGGATTAGCAATTGGGTTTTCACAATCATTGCAACTTAGACCTACAGAAGGAATCCAAACAATTGAATCTATGTCAAAACTAGATTGCAATTGGATGTTATAGTTTTCTCCTAAACTTATTTCTACATTTCCAACAGACTCTAAGCTTAATTCTACTGAGCTTTCCACGTTTATCACAAATGCCTCAGAGCAATTATTTGCATCGGAGATTTGGAGATTATATGTTCCTGCTGCTAATTCATCAAACAATGCCGAAGTTTGTCCTTCAGAAAGCGGAACAATTTCATCACCTAAAGAAAAAGTATAAACTCCTGTTCCTCCTGTAACATTATTGACAGAGATACTTCCTTGCTCATCGGTATTGCAACCTGCCTCGAATACTTCATATTGAACGTCAATTTCTTCTGGTCCAATTAAGTCTGCTCCTACGATGCTTTCACATCCGAATTCATCTGTAACAGTAACTTCATAATAACCGCTACTTAAAGTTCCAATGTTTTCTGTTGCAGCATTGTTAGACCACTGATAATCAAGAACACCTACACCAGGATTTCCAAAATTGATGTTTATAAATCCATCATTCCCATCAAAACAGCTGATGTTATACCCGTTATAATCTGAAGTTAATAATTCCACACTCAAATTACTTACCCGAATGTCTATAGGAATTAAATCCATCAGATTTGCGCAGTCTATTCCGTCAACTGAATTAAGACTGATGTTGTCATTTGTATCAAAGCTTAAGCTAAAAGTGAATCCAGAATTTATACCTTCATAAATTATGGGCTCTCCAGCAGCATTGTTTAATACAATTGTTATGCTTTCATTTGAATCATAATTTACAGTAAAGGTAATTTCATCGCCAAAACAAATTTCGTTTTGGTCAGCAAGTAATTCAATGTCTACATTGCTATAGTTTAGTTCAACAAAAACAGTCGAATCACAAGCATTAGAATTTCCTCCAACTAAGACCTCCATACCAATATTGTTTTCTTCATTAAAGGTTTGTGAGCCTACAACCAATTCAAATGAATCTCCAGAACATAAATCCATATTGACAAAATTTTCCGTCGCAGGATAAAAAAATAATTGAACCTTGATTGTAGAATCACATCCATTTGTACTAACAAGTACAATTTCTCCGTTTGGTCGATCTTCATCAAAAGTTTCCATGTTACCATTTGAAGAAGTAAAACTTACAGTATATCCTGAACCTTGACATTCATCCTGTACAAAATCTGGACCTACTACACCAGGAGTAAAATCGAGCATGACCTGAAAAGTAGAATCACAACCAGCGTCACTTAAAACAGTAACAGATCCAGTCGGATTGCTTTCATCGAAGGTCAAGTTGGCACCATCAATATTTGTAAAAGAAATGGAGTACCCCGAGTTTTCACACTCTTGCACAATAAAGGGATCTCCTGTTACACCAGGAGTAAAATCCAACAGGACCTGAAAAGTAGAATCACAACCAGCCTGACTTAAAACAGTAACCGCACCGGAAGGATTATTTTCATCGAAGGTCAAGTTGGCACCATCAGTATTTGTAAAAGAAATGGAATACCCCGAGTTTTCACATTCTTGCACAATAAAGGGATCTCCTGTTACACCAGGAGTAAAATCCAACATGACCTGAAAAGTAGAATCGCAACCAGCTTGACTTAAAACAGTAACAGATCCTGTTGGATTGCTTTCATCGAAGGTTAAGTTGGTACCATCAGTATTTGTAAAAGAAATGGAGTACCCCGAGTTTTCACACTCTTGCACAATAAAGGGATCTCCTGTTACACCAGGAGTAAAATCCAACAGGACCTGAAAAGTAGAATCACAACCAGCCTG
>CALDYJ010000043.1 GCA_937941095.1 uncultured Saprospiraceae bacterium
GTCAATGCATTCCCTGAATAATCCTCTCCATTGTTTTCAAAATCTACGAAAGTATAATCACTATAGGTGTAAGATAAAAAGCTAGTAATTTCATTCGGCCAATTTGTAAATCTGTAAGCTAAAAATGCCTCTATTCCATTATGCCTTGTTTCGCCAGCATTAATACCAATAAATTGATCTTCTGAAATTCTTTCAGTTTGTAGCAAATCCTTGACTCGCATTTGATAGATGGTGAGTTCATAATCTAATTTCGAAAATAATTTTCCTCGAGATCCAATTTCAAAATTCCATCCTTGTTCTGGCTGAATCTCAGGATTGATTTCTCCATCAGGCGTAAATGTTTCTTCATTACTTGGAGGAGAAAAACCATGACTTATGCTAATGAATAAAGATTGCTCATTTTGAAAAGCATAGTTCAGTCCAAGTTTTGGGGATGTAATCATTTCAAAAATATAGTCTCCGGAGTCGTCGGTACCATCTATAGAAAATCGATCTTTATACTTATAAGCAGTATTATTTACATTTATTCCAGCTAATAGTGATATGTTTTCGGTCAACAAGTGATAAGACTGCACAAAGAAGTTGGTATAATTTCTAAAGGCAATATTATCACTTAATAGCGAACCTTCAATTCCTCCTTCACTTTCGAGGGTCTGCCACTTATACTCCTCTCTAAACCATTCGAATCCTAAACTAAAATCTGAAAATATTTTTTTATATCCTTTGTCTAAATTAAAAACACTCCTCAATGAGTAAACGTCACTTTCATCTCTTAAGACATTAAAAGGACGAATTTCATTGCTTGTTTTTCTAGCATAACTTAAGCTTGTATTATTGCTAAAATCATAGCTGCCTATTTTTGCAATTTTAGCTCTATGAGAAATTCCACTTAGCAATTTATCATATGCCTCTTTTCCATTTATTGTTCCCCAGCTTCCTCCTGCTTTTTGAGCTTCATTTTGGAAATCAGTAATATTAAGTGAACTTGGTATTTCTGCAAACAAATCTGTTGAATTAAACAATAAACTTGTCTGGTGATTTTTATTGAATTTATATTTTCCAAAGACAGTAAATGTTGTTCTTTCGTAATTATTATTTTCGCGATAGCCATCTGAATTGGTGTCACTAAAGGTGATGTCCAAACTAGCTTTTCTTTTTTTATCCTTCAAATAAACCTGCGTCACATTCCTTAATAAGGCATAAGATCCAAAACCAAGTTCGTGACTTAAATAGTTTGATGGTCTTTCCTTAAGTTCTTCTGTTTGGATTTGTAAAAGGCCTCCTAAACCTGCTCCATAAATACTTGCAGTTGGTCCTTTCCATACTTTGATTTTATTTATGAAATTTAACTCTAGGTCTTCAAGATTTGTTTCTCCATCCCCATTGGTAAGTGGAATATCATCGAGATAAGCTCTAATCTTCTTGGTCGAAAATGGTGAACGATTACCGATACCTCTTATAGTGATTCGATTTGTATTTAATGCTCCGCTGTGCATATAAACTCCTGGGCTCTTGTTTAAAATTGGGTCTAAACGCAAGGCGTTTTCTCTTGCTATTTCTTTTTTGCCAAATTGCATTATCGGGGCAGGTAAATTTACTAAAATGGGGGTACTTTCCAATGTTACTATAGCAATCGAGATTGGGGCAGGCTTTAGACTAATGTTTAGAAAATCATTATTAGAAATTGTAATTTCTTTACTTTCATATCCAGTATAGGAAACGATGATGGTATCTGGAAAAGAGCTAAGTGCTAATTTAAATGCTCCTAATTCATTTGTTGTGATTCCAAGATCAGTGTTTTTAAAAGCTATCACCGCTCCAAATAAGGGTGCAGCGCTTTCTTTATCAATGACTTGTCCTTTGAAGCTTTCTTGAGTGAAAGCTTGAAAGCTAAATACAATGATAAACATTAAAATAACTAATGGCTTGATCATACTTCAAAGCTACTATTTTGTATTAAACTCTTAAAACAAAATAAATGCTCTACTTATAATTTAATCATACATAGTCATATGTTGAGACCTAAAAATCAAAAGAAAAGTAGTAGGTTTACTCCTACCTTGAATTGTGAAAAACATAAAAAGAATGTCTGAAGAAAGAGTTAATATAAACATAGAAAATCATATAGCAGCAGTCCAATTAAATCGACCAGATAAAATGAATGCATTAGACATTCCGATGTTCAATGCCATCATCGCTGCTGGAGAAAAAGTAAAAGAAGATGCTAGTGTGCGATGTGTTGTCTTACATGGAGCAGGTAAAGCTTTTTGTGCAGGACTCGATCTTTCTAATTTTGACATGGATCCCAATTCAGAAATAAATGCTACCCCTTTACCTAAGCGTACTTTTGGCATTGCCAATAAATGGCAACAGGTCGCATGGACATGGAGAACCTGTCCTGTTCCTGTTATTGTCGCTGCCCACGGAGTTGTCTTTGGCGGTGGGCTACAAATCATGTCAGGTGCTGACATAAAATTTGTCAAAGCAGATACGAAACTATCCATCATGGAAATGAAGTGGGGACTGATTCCTGATATGGCAGGAACTCAATTGTGGCGACATACAGTTCGAGATGATGTCCTTAGGGAGCTCACTTATACTAATAGGGTATTCTCAGGGACACAAGCAGTAGCCTATGGATTTGCAAGCCATGTTGCTGATGACCCATTTGAAGAAGCGATGGCCTTAGCAAATGAAATAGCAACAAAGAGTCCGAGTGCCATTGTTAAAGCAAAGAAAGTATTCAATGCCGCTCCATATTTGAATCCTGAAGATGGACTTATGATGGAGTCTTTGGAACAAGAAGAAATCATTAGACAGCACAATCAAATCGAAGCAGTGTTTTCTAGTATGCAAAAAAGACCAGCGAACTATAAAGATCACAGATAAATGGACATCAAAACGGCATACATTGAAGTAAAAAAAACTGCTCGTTTTAGCACCTTTGGCAACTTGGGAGATGGTACTAAATATTTTTGGTTTTGTCTTCACGGCTCTAACATGCTTTGCGAGCAACTGCTTTATAAATTTGCTGATTTTAATCCTACGGAACATTTCATTGTTTCGGCAGAAGGCCTTTCTCGGTTTTACGCTAAAGGGATGCAAGGAGATGTAGTGGCTGCCTGGATGACTAAGCGAGATCGTCTAAAAGAGATAGATGATTTTTCCAATTACTTAAGTCAATTGTATCATCAACAATTAAAACTTTTGCCACAAGGCTGCAAAAAAACAATTCTAGGATTTTCTCAAGGTGGAACAACTGCCTTTAGGTGGATGCACCATTCAATCATAGATTTTGACTTCTTTATCCCCTACTCTTGTTGGATCCCTGAGGACATAAATTTGCGAGAGGCTAAGACTGATTTGAATAAGCAAAATATTATTTATACTTATGGAATACAAGACCAATTCCTTACGGAAGATCGCATGAAAGTTGTTAAAAAAATTATTGCAACAAATGAACTTAAATTGAACATAGAAGCCTATGAAGGCATTCATAAAATCGACAAAGTAAATTTGTTGGGTATCTTTGAAAATTATATAAAATAAGAATGATTATTGTAATTTATATTTAATTGGAATGCTAATTCTGCTCCAAACTTTTTTTCCGTCCTGTTCAGCTGGAACCCAATCATTCATCAAATTTATTACTCTGATTGACTCTTCATCGCAGCCACCTTCTAACTTTAGGATGCATACTACTTCGGATATTTTTCCTTCAGGTGAAATCAGTAATGAAACGACAGAAATTCCTTGAATTCCTTTTTCTCTCGCTTCTTTAGGGTATCTTATTTTTCTATAAATGTGATTCAACATAGCAGACTTTGCACATTCTTGTTTATCAGATTCATTTTTTTCCTCTGGGCAATTTTTAAATTTTGCTAGTTTTTCAGGTTCACTGAAAACTATTCTTTGTTCTGAATTTTCAATTTTGCCATCTATTAAATACCCCCAATCATCACCTAATTTAACCAATGATTTTTCCTCACTGTAATGATCGATGTTTTCGTAAATAATTGGAATTAATAAATTTCCTTCAAAATCTATAGCTCCCCATTTGTCATTTTTTTTTATTAAAAAAGCTTTTGAAAATATGTTGTATTCTATTGCTTGATATTCAAAAGGAATTATTTGTTCTCCTTCAAGATATTTTGCTCCCCATAGCCCATCTTGATTTGCAACTAGGATTTCTCCATATAAGTTGAAGTCTAAAAAAAGAAAAGGAACAAGCTCTTTGCCCTTAACATCAAACATTCCATGATTCCTATCTTTTGCGGCATAAAAACCTTTTCCTTTTGTTCCGTAAGCTAATTGATCATTTTCACAAGCTATGATCAATCGACCTGATCCATTAACGGCTCCCCATTTGTTATCTTTTTTAACTAAGTAATAGTGAGCATTAGTTTTCTCTATCTGATCAAATTGATAATCTAGCACTAATTTTCCATCATATTTAAATCCCCACTTACCTTTTTTTGCTTTTGGATTAAGTCCTAAAACTTGAGCTTGAAGACTACTACCTAAAAAGATCAAGAAAATGAAAAAATTAATGTTAGACATGATGATGTTAATTTACTAATTTAAAATTATGCTTTTTACCTAGCAAAAGTTGCTTAATTTAAAGTTTTAAACTAAAAAGAAAAAATTGAAGCGTATTATTATAACAAATGGAGGTGGTCTAGATCACTTAAAGGTTGATGAATGTGAAATTCCTAAACCTAAAAAAAGCCAAATCCTTGTAAAGTGGCTTGCCACAAGTTTAAATTTCCATGACTATCTAGTGGCTACAGGTGGTATTCCCGTTATGAACGGTCGAGTGCCTATGTCGGATGGTGCAGGTGAAATAATAGAAGTTGGTGCAGAAGTATTGGATTGGAAGGTCGGTGATAAAGTCATGTCGATGTTCTTCCCTGGCTGGCAAGATGGCCCAGCTGCTTTTGAAAAAATAGCAGGTATTTCAGGTGAGTCAATCGACGGATACCTTACTGAATATTCTTGCCTTTCGGCAAATGCAGTTACAAAAATTCCAAGCGGCTATTCCTATACTGAAGCTGCCACACTTCCATGTGCTGCACTAACTGCCTGGAATGGCTTGATGTACACTGGCCGATTAAAACCTGGGGATAAAGTCTTGATTGAAGGTACAGGTGGAATGTCTATTTTTGGTATGCAAATAGCCCTAGCAAGTGGAGCAAAAGTATATGCAACAAGTTCTTCACCCTCAAAAGCAGAAAGACTAAAATCTTTAGGTGTAGAAGCTGTTGTAAATTATAAAGAAGATGAGCGATGGGGCAAAGCCATTTATAAAGTTTCTAAGGGTGGTGTAGATCATGTATTAGATGTCGGTGGAGGTTCTACCATGAATCAATCAATAGAAGCATGTAAGATAGGCGGACACATTACCTCAATTGGCATACTATCAAATGGCCGAAAAGGCAGTATTACTTTTCCTAAACTCTTTTTTAAATTTATTAACCTTCGTGGTATTGCTGTAGGTAGTAAAAAAATGCAAAATGAAATGATCCAAGCCATCGAATCAACAGGATTTTCGCCAATAATTGATAAGACTTTCGCTTTTGATCAAATAGCTGAAGCATTCAAATACCAAGAATCAGGTAAACACTTTGGAAAAATAGTGCTGAAGTATGAATAAGAGAAATGCTTAATCGCAAACCTTTGTCTTCTTTTGCATTCAGGTTTTAAAATTGTTTTAGCTACAGCTTAAAGTTCTTTTCGTGCTTGGATCAATTTAAGCTAGTATTTTTTGAATTTTAGCAAATTTTAGAAGACTTTTAGGATTAGATTATGGGATCAAAATTACTTTATTACTTAGTTATCTATCCAATTTCAAGATTACCTTTTCCAATTTTGTACAGATTGTCAAATTTGACCTATTACCTGATGTATTATGTCGTAAAATATCGAAAAAAAGTAGTTTTTGATAATATCCAAAAAGCCTTTCCAGAAAAGTCAGTTAAAGAAGTCGAAAAATCATCAAAGGTCTTTTTTAGGCATTTATGTGATTTGATCTTTGAATCAGTGAAAAATTTTACCATTTCTGAAAAAGAGTTAATCAATAGGGTAAAGTTTATTGGTTTAGAAACAGCCAAACCATTTGCCGATAAGGGACAAAACATCATAGGAACTGCTGGTCATTTTGGAAGTTGGGAAACAATTGCTGTTCATATTGGTTCTATACCTGAGCATAAACATTATGGTATCGTAAAAAGATTAAAAAATAAATTTTTTAACGATAAAATATTTGCTTCTAGAACAAAATACAAGACTGGAATTGTTCCAATGAAAGAAACAAAAGATTTCTTTTTAATCAATCATCCCAAACCTGTAAGTTTGACCTTCATTGGTGATCAATGGCCATCCAATCCACAAAAATGTCATTGGACTAGTTTTTTAGGAAGAGAGACGCCATTTTTTTATGGTGCTGAAAAATATGCATTGGCCTATAATTGGCCAGTGTTTTACTTGGACATTTTTAGAGAAAAAAGAGGACATTATACCATTGAATTGACTTGTATCTGTGAAGATCCATCCAAGCTCACTTATAAAGGAGAACTCATTGATTTATATGTCAAAAAATTAGAAGAAACCATCTATAGAAATCCTGATTATTATTTGTGGTCACACAAAAGATGGAAAAAAAGCAAAGCAGAAGTACAAAAAACCATACAATGAAAACATCATTCCTATTAAGATCTTTACTTCTATTAATCTTATTTCAATCTTGTGCAAATTACAAACTAAATTATACTCAAGATGCTGCAGATTGGAAAAACGAGAAGCTTCCTGGTGCGGATTTAAAATTAAAACATTCTGTCTTTTTGATAGGTGATACTGGAAATGCTAAAATGGATGAAGCCCCACCTTTATTTGGTTTACTAAAAAAACAATTGGATCAAGCAGGTGATAATAGTTCAATCATATTTTTAGGTGACAACATCTACCCTGTCGGTATGCCTCCGAAGGATGATGAGTTCAGACCTTTAGCGGAACATAAACTCAATGTCCAATTGGATATGTTAGACAATTATGTTGGAAACATCATGTTCATTCCTGGTAATCACGATTGGTATAAGTATGGAATGAAAGGGATTAAGCGGCAAGAAAAATACATTGAAAAACACTTAAATGCATTAAATGGAATTGAAGATAAGGACGACAAAAAATGGAAAAACTACTTCCTTCCTAGTAGAGGTTGTGGTGATCCGCAAACCATCGTCATTAATGATCAATTAGTTATTGTCTTAATTGACAGCGCTTGGTGGGTGAGAAATTGGAACCATGATCAAAGCATCAATGAGGGTTGCGATATAAAAAGTAGATCCTTTTTTAAATTTCAATTTGAAGAAGCAGTTAGAAAATATAGAAATAGAAATGTCATAGTAGCGATGCACCATCCTTTGTTTTCAAATGGCCCTCATGGAGGACATTTTACTGCAAAGGAGCACTTGTTTCCATTAACCCCTATAAATAAAAACTTATACCTTCCGCTTCCAGGCTTAGGTTCCATGATTAGTTTTTTTAGAGGAGCGGTTGGGGTGCCTGAAGATCTTTCCAATGGAAAATATAAGGCTTTCATTGCTGACATTCTAGCAGGATTAAAAAAGAATGGCACTTATATAGTAGCATCTGGTCATGAACATAACCTTCAATACATTGAGAATGAAAGACAAATTCAAATCATCAGTGGTGCAGGTTCAAAAGAGAATCCTACTGTTGTTGGAAACGGTGGTGAATTTGGCTATGGTAGAAAAGGTTTTTCAAAAATAGATTTTTATGATGATGGTCAAGCTTGGGTGGAATTCTATGCTTTAAATGATAGTAATGATGGTTTAGATTTGGTTTTCAAAAGAAAAATAAAAGATAAACTTGCCATCTCAGAAGACAACATTCCAAATTCTTTTCCTGAATATGACAAGAAAGAAAGTACAAAAGTACGTAGACCTAATAATTATGAA
Organism: uncultured Saprospiraceae bacterium; assembly: GCA_937941095.1. GTDB lineage: Bacteria > Bacteroidota > Bacteroidia > Chitinophagales > Saprospiraceae > JALZVN01. The sequence continues at coordinate 7,977 of CALDYJ010000043.1, forward strand.
TTAAAAAAAGTAGGATTCTTACACAAGATTACATTAGGTGAGCATTACTTGGATGAATACATGAAAGAATATCCTTTTGATGTCTTAGATCTTGAAAGCTATAAAGGAGGTTTAACACCGGTTAAAAGAGGTGGTGGAAATCAAACAAATTCTTTGCGTTTGGTCGACAAGGATGGACGTCAGTACACGATGAGATCCTTGACAAAAGATGCTTCCAGAGCTTTACCCTACCCTGCTAATCAAGTAGCCCTTGCTGAAAAAATATTACAAGACAACTTTCTTTCAGCCTACCCTTTTGCTGCTTCAATTGTACCAAAAATGGCAGATGCTGCAAATGTTTACCATGCAAATCCTAGTTTATTTTATGTTCCTAAACAACCTAGACTCGGCTTACATAATGACATTTTTGGTGATGATGTTTATTTGGTAGAAGAAAGAGTTGGAGGAAACTGGGACATCCAAGAGAGTCTTGGAAACAGTAAAAAAATCATCAGCACTTTAGATGTTTCCGAAAAGATTAGAACTAAGCATAAGTATAGAGTAGATCATGACTGGTTGGTCAGAAGTAAATTGTTTGACATTTTAATTCAAGATTGGGATAGACACGATGATCAATGGAGATGGGCAAGCATTGAACAAAAGAACGGAAAAATATATCGCCCTATTCCAAGAGATAGAGATCAAGCATTTTCTAAATACGATGGATTCATCATGCGTTTTATAGGAGCTATGTCTCCGTTCTACAAATCACTCCAAAACTTTGATGGCGAAATGAAAGACATCAGATGGGCAAGCTGGAACGGAAAATATTTTGACATGAACTTTTTAGGCGAAGCAGAAAAAGAAGATTGGCTAAGAGAAGCTAAATTTATCAAAGAAAACGTTACGGATGCAATCATTGAAGAAGCATTTATGGATGTTCCAGAAGCAGCAAGAAATGAAAGATGGAAATCTATGATAGAAAAAGTCAAATCCCGCAGAGACAATATCATTCAGTATGCGGCAGAAGCCTATGCATATAATTCTCACAAAGTTGATGTATTAGGAACTGCACAAAAAGACTATTTTGAAATCATCAGAGCAGAGTCAACAACGACCGTCAAAGGATTTGCATTGAAAAAAGGGAAAAAGAAAAAGAAATTTTTTGAACGAACTTTTGAAAATGATATTACCAATGAAATTCATTTATATGGATTTGAAGAAGAAGATGAATTTCACTTAAGCGGTGAGTCAAAAAAAGGAATAAAGGTTCGAATAATTGGTGGACTGGATAAAGACAAATTAGTAGATGAATCTTATGTGAAATCAGGTGGCAAAAAAACACTTTTCTATGACTCCTCTGTTGATAAAAATAAAATGGAATTGGGTAGAGAAGGAAAAGATAAAACATCAAAAAGGGTACGCTTAAATTCTTATGAAAGAAAGCATGTTCATTATCAAACCAACTGGACACTTCCCTTGCCAATATTAGGTTATACTAGAGATCAAGGCTTAAATGTTGGAATCGACTTAACGAGGTATCGTTATAAATTCAAAAAAGAACCTTTCGGAGAATCTCATAACTTAAGGATTGATTATGCCAGTTCACCAAATTCCATTAACATTGACTATGAAGGTTTATTTGTAGAAAGTGTCGGTACCTGGGATTTAAAAACTGAAATTCTTTTTCATGGAGATCGGACTTCTTTCAATTTCTTTGGTTTTGGGAATGAGTCTATAAACATAGATAAAGAAGATATCTTATTCAACCGGGTAAGACAAGGAAAACGTTATGTACATCTTGGGCTTCTAAAAAGATTTGCAGCCGAAAATGGAAAATTTAGTTTTGGTCCTTTGTATGAAAGAACACATATCGAAGACGTGAGAGATAGAATCATTTCGGAGGACAATAATTATCCCAAAGAAACTTTTCGAGACATAGATTATGCAGGTCTAAAAATGAACTTTCATTACGAAAGCACTGATTCAAAAGTAGATCCTCATACAGGATTTGTCTTTGAAATCAATACTAATGCCGAACAAAATTTAGATGAAGGAGACAAACAATTTGTCAAATTCAACACTGGATTGACCATATACTCAAGTCTCACAAAAAATCAAAACATAATTTTTGCTTCCAAAGTCAATTATGCCAGAATTTCAGGTGAATATGACTTTTTCAAAGCTCCAAGTATTGGTGGTGCTCGTTCATTAAGAGCGTTTAGGAATCAAAGATTTAGAGCTGATTCGGGTTTCTTTCATATGAATGATTTGAGGATTAAAGCATTCAATAGCATTAATAAGGTGGTCCCTTTTACTTTAGGGATTCATTTAGGTTTTGACTATGGAAGAGTATGGGAAGAAGGCATTGATTCAGATAAATGGCACTTATCTTATGGAGGTGGAATTTATATTGCCCCTATTAATGCCATCATTATTTCAATTGGACAGTATTTTACAGAAGAAGATCAACAATTTATTTTCAAAGTAGGTCATATGTTTTAGATCTAATTATTTTATTGATCAATAACTATTTTACATAAAGATGAATTTCAGCTCTTCTTGCATTAGCAGGATCCTTAGAGATGGTGTCAATACCTAAGGGCTCCAAAGTAATCCTATCTGCTTTTACTCCAATTTCCAGAAGAAAATTCTTAACAGTCTCTGCCCTATTTTTTGAAATTTCTTGATTTAACGCTTTAGAACCAACATCACTAGCAAAGCCTTTTATAGTAATCTCCAAGCGACTATAAATGTTAAGCCAATTGGCTACTTCTCGTATTTTATTTTTTTCTGATTCCGATAAAACTGTTGAGCCATTTGGATAATAGACATTTTGTTGTCTGTGTCTGCTTGCAAATGTTTGGACATCTATATTGGTCTCAGGAACGATTGCTGATTGTTGAGCGCTGCTTACTTTTTGAGTAATAGGACTCTCATGTTTGTGATTACTCAATTGATTTTTGAGAAGCTTAATTTCTTTTTTTAATTGTTCAACTTCTTCAGCATTATCCGGAGTAGAAGCTGAGTCTAGTTGAGGATGTTTGTGAGCATGCTTTTCATGGGCCAAATTTTCCAAGGTATTGATTTTGATTTTGAGTGCTGACAACTCTTCAGTTAGAATTAAAAACGCTCTATTATCAATCGCAACATTTGAATTGTTTTCATCACTATTGAGAGAGCCCAACAATTTCATTTGTTCGTCTAATTTTAAAAATTTTCTCTCTAAGGCTTTAATCTCAGCATCACTGTCAGAAGTTGTGCTAACTTCTTTTTCTACCTCTTGTAATTTGTCGACAATCTTTTTCTGAGACTTTTTTAAATCTCTGATAGAAGATTCATTTGCGTATTTTTTGTTTTGTGCTCTAAATTCTTTTTCCAGCTGTAGCATTCTTTTCTTAAGCCTTTCAGTCTCTTCTGCATTACTTAAATCTTTGCTAACACTTTTCTGCCCAAGATTGCTGTTATAGTTTCTATCCTTTAGGTTTGAAAGGTCCCTTTTTATGTCTCTATTTAATTGATCTAATTCATGCTTAAATTGTGCACTTATAGCTTCTCGATCATTAACAAGCATATGATCATAAGTCTTTTCTAAACGTTCTAATTTTTCTTGAAGTTCTAGATTGTTTTGTGCAATAGGTTCTGCTTGCCTTTGCAAGACTATTTGCCTTTGCCTAAGCATTAATAGCTTCTTCGCTCTAGCTTTTAAAATGGTTTCCATTAAACTTTGGTATTCAGCAGGGCTCATCTGGACCTTTGATGCTATTTGAGCATTTAGTTCAATAGTTGAAAGAAAGAGAACAACTAGTAAGATCAAATTCTTCATGATAATTGGTTAGATGTATTTTAAAAAAGCGATAGAAAATGGAAATAGGCCCAAAAAACTTATGCGTTTATTGGGCCTAAATTTGATTACTCTTTATTTTTTTTCTTTTTGTCTTTTCTATTAAACAACTTAAAATTTTTGACTTCTTCTTCCGAAATTTTAGTTTTCGTTTTTCCAGTTTCCAAATTTTCTATTCGTTCATTTAATTTTTTGATTTCAGAGTTGTTATCATCTAATTTTTCTTCAAGTTTATACATCAACTTTAAAAGTTCCTTATCTGACTTTGTTTCTTTTTTAGTTCTTTTCTCTGACTCCATAGGCAATTCATCTTGTTTTTCAAGTTCAGGTGCAGTTACGGTTTGTCCTTCTTCCTTTTCTTTCACTTGATTCTCCAAAGCTTGAATTCTCAACAAAAGGGCTTGACTATTTTCAGTCTGCACAGGTGCAGTTTGAGGGAAGTAAGTTTGTTCTGTCATTCCAAATAAGTTAGGATTTGTACTTTCTAAGATTTCTTCAATTAGGTTTTCGAATTCTGCTGGGCTCATTTGGATGACACTGTTTGATGATCTAATGATCGTATTCTTGCCAGCATAAGGCTGAGCATTTTGTAGCTGTTGATCCATTCTCATGCTAGAGTTTTGGCTTTCTTTTCGAATCGGTTCATCTTTTCGGGTTTCCAATTCTTCAACAATTAACTCAGTTTGTTCTTTTTCTTCTTTTATAATTTCAACTTTTTCCATGTCTTGATCTGCATAAGCATCCATTAATTCACTTTCGAGTTTTACTAATTTTTCCTCATACTCTAATTTCATTTGATCAGCTCTTTTGTCATTTTCATCTTGCTGAACTTGAAGAGCAGAAGTGATTCTACTTTCCATGATGTCTTCAGGGTTCTTTCTTCCTTTTCCAAACCTTAATTTAAAGCCAGCACTCCATAACCAAGAAGTTGTAATTTCTTCTGGGTCTTCGAGATTTTCTATAGCAGGAGAGGAAGTTAAAATTGCTCTAGCAGAACCAAATATTTTGAAATTTTTACCTAGAGGGATCAGCATCCCCGCTCCTCCCATGGCAAAACCAGTATCATCTTCTTTAGTCAATGTAACACTTAAAGTATCTGAAGCACTAATCGCATTACCTTCATATCCATCTGCAGTAATGTCCATTTTTCCTCCGCCTAATAAAAGGAAAGGAGAAAAACCAGTACCAGAGCTCAATTGCATTCTCATCTCGCCTCCATACATGGCGAAGTCATCAAACTTTGTACTTAGTTCACCATCTTCCATTGCTCTCCAATAAAAACCACGAACACCAATGAATGGTCCTATGTCAAAGCCAACACTTCCACCCCCCATCCAAGAATCTTTATAAGCTAAGCGATCATCAAAATTGATTTTACCGACCATAGCTTCTAAACCCATATCTAAGCCTCCTTCACCCCCATTGAAAGCATCAAAATATGCTTTGTCTAAGTCTGACATTTTTCCAGGTTTTCTCCCACCCAGATAAAACTGTAAAGAAGCTACTCCAGACCAATTCGTGATGTTTTCACGTTTGAAATCGAAATCTGAGAGTCCTAGCTCATTTTTATTGGCATCAGTTAACAAATCTCTCCCAGTATTATACCTGTAAGCTGTATTCTTTGCTTCCAATAACAAAGTCATTCGATCACCCACACCTATCTTAATTCCAGCACCAGCTGATAGATAGATTTGTTTTCTCAAAGCGGCTTTGTTTCGCTGTAACTCTTGAATTCCTGTACCTAAGGTTAAAAAAGGAAGCAACTTTCCTCTTCCTAAATTTGCTTTCATTTCACCGCCAATTCTCTTTAGCTCTACTTCTGCGGTACTAAAAGACTCTTTATCAAAGTTTTCTAAGCCAAACTCTTCGAAATTTGTTTTTAGCTTAGAACTTTGCATATAGACTCCTCGCAATTCAAAAAATTCTCCAAAGCCAAATCCCAGTCTCCCTCCTATAAGACCTCCATTCTCTAATCCTGCTAAATCATTCCAAAGTACATGTTCATAGGAGGGTGCTATGGTATAGCTAATTCCTCTAACTTGGGAAAAACCCATTTGGCAAATGCTTACAGCCAAAAGAACTAATAAAGTTCTGATCAATCTCATAATGTATGGTTATTATTATTATTAAGTAATTGAAACAAGTCTTGAAATCAATTTAGGCAATACAATAAATTGATCTTACAAGAATTGCTTCTTGAAACATCTAATTGCGAAATAAAAATTGGGTAAGTCTTTCTTTTCCTTATTTATGATAAGGTATGATTTCATTTGCATTGGAAGCACAGTCTATTAGACTTATGTTGGAAATAGAGGTCACAAAAATTTAAAAACAAATCATCATTTTTCTGGCTCAGCTTGAGAATTAGCCATATAAATCCAAGAGAAAATATTGAGATAAAAAGTCTATCTAAATAAGCGGATGTGAAGAAACTTTAAAACAAATAAGCTTGAAAACAAAACAAATGAGAGGTAGCACATTGGTATTCCGTTTGTTGTTTTAGGACATTCAGCAAATCCCATTAGTTGTCCTATTGATCCATAGCTTGCAATTGATAAAGCTATTAAAACCCCAATAAAAAACATTTTTGATTTATCTTTAATTACTTTGACGTGCGACAAAAATGCTAATAAAAAACAAAGCATGATAATGTAACAAGCTGGAATTCCAAAAAGCTTAGGGCATCCATTACCTATTTCTAATTCTCTCATGACTAAGCCAGAAGTGCCATACATTCCGAATAATAGAATCATCAAGATGCCATAAAAAAAGAATTTTGAATTTAGCATTAATTATTTTCTTTGGTATTTAGCCTTACACTTTGGGCAGGCTAATTGATCTCCATCTTTTTTCAACCTAATGCCTGTGATGTTGGTTTCAACAAACTGAGTAACAAAAGCTTTTTTCTTTGTCTTATCATGACTCACATTTGACTTTGTAATGTCTTCTACTAATTTCCTTATCTCTCCTTCATACTCTTGTGTCCCCCAGCAATTGGGACAAGCACCAGCTTCAATAATCTCTTCTTCCGTTAGTTCTAGTTTTTCCTTTTTATTTCCGAAAAGTTTACTAAAAAAACCCATAGTAATTTATTTATAATTTGAGAATAGAATTTAATCTTGAAAAAACAATATAGCTAGAATAATAATAAGATCTCATGCATTAAATAAAAACCAAACAATTAGCTTGTTTAAATTTTAGCCGATAGTTCAACTTAAACTGTACTAAATTGTATATATAAGATGAAATAATTCATCACTCTAAATTAAAACGAACACTTTAAGCTCATAAAAATAATTGGGCTTTGAGTCTTAGAAAAATTTAAAGAATTGAGATGAATAATTTATACCTTTAAATGTAAGAGCAAATTCGCATTTCAATTGTCCTAGTTAAGACAATAAAAAGAAATTGAATGATATGGAATTGAACATCCAAGATACTTTTAACCAAAAACTTCCAGCGGACCTTAGAATTGACAATTCGAGAAGACAAGTATTTGATGCTTGTTTTTCATTTGTAAAGCCACGGGTCCCCTCAAAGCCTCAACTGATACATTTCTCTAAAGAGATGGCAGAAGCATTAGGCATTAATGAAGAAGAAGTAAAAGAAAAATATTTTTTGGATGTTTTCTCTGGCTCTAAAGTAATGCCTGAAACAAATCCTTACGCCATGTGCTATGGTGGACATCAGTTTGGTCATTGGGCAGGACAACTAGGAGATGGTAGAGCAATTAACCTTGCAGAAATTGTACACCATCATAAAAGGTGGGCCTTACAATTAAAAGGAGCGGGTGAAACTCCGTTTTCCAGGACTGCAGATGGATTAGCAGTCTTAAGATCTTCTATCCGTGAACATTTATGTAGTGAAGCTATGCATCATTTAGGTGTTCCTACGACCAGGTCACTAGCCTTATGTTTGACAGGAGACCAAGTACTCAGGGATGTAATGTATGATGGACACCCTGCCTATGAAAAAGGTGCAGTAGTCTGTAGAGTATCTCCTTCATTCATCAGATTCGGAAATTTTGAAATCTTCGCCAGAAGAAAAGACAAAGAAAATTTGCGCAAACTTGCTGATTACACGATTCAATACTTTTATCCTACTATTAAAGAAACTTCTTCTAAAAAGTATCTTCTTTTTTTTCATGAAGTGCTTTCAAACACTTTAAAAATGATAGTCGAATGGCAACGAGTAGGTTTTGTACATGGAGTGATGAATACAGACAATATGTCTATACTTGGCTTGACCATAGACTATGGCCCATATGGATGGTTAGAAGGATACGATAAAGGATGGACACCAAATACAACGGACCGACAAAATAAGAGGTATAAATATGGCAACCAACCCTATGTTGCTTTATGGAATTTATTTCAACTGGCCAATGCTCTTTTTCCATTAGTCGAAGAAGCTAAACCTTTTGAAGAAGCTCTTGAGAAATATAAAATCGACTATGCAAATGCTGAATTAAGCATGTTGCTTTCAAAACTAGGGATTCGAGAAAGCAAAAAAGAAGATCTTGAACTGGTAGAGTCTATGGAAAAAGTATTGGAACTCTGCGAAACCGATATGACGATATTTTTTAGGCGCTTAGCTAATCTAAAAAAGAATGACAGCGATGAAGATGCCCTTCAATTATTAAAACCTGCTTTTTACAATCCAGAAGAACTTGTGGGTGATGTACAATCAGCTTGGCAGGCCTTTTTAAAAAAATACCTAAATCGCTTATGCGTAGAAAATCATTCTGATCAAGAGAGAAAGATTACCATGAACAAAGTTAATCCAAAGTATGTTTTACGCAACTACATGGCACAATTAGCCATAGATGCTGCTGATAAAGGTGATTATAATTTAATTGATGAATTGCATCAAGTGCTAAAAGCGCCATATGATGAGCAAGTAGATTCTGAAAAGTGGTTTGCAAAACGGCCGGAATGGGCAAGACACAAAGTAGGTTGCTCTATGCTGTCTTGCAGTTCTTAATTTAAATCACTTTTTATCTATTTCCTTTTAATAAAATTCGACAACTTTGTTGCTTATCCAAATGAATAGACATTCTAGGCTTTCGCTATGATATTTAATCAAAAGATAGTTTCATTTATTCATGTCATAAAAAACACCAATCGAAAAAGAAGGAGCTGCTGCAATAATCTCTCCTCTAAATGCTGAAGCTACACTAGCTGAAAAACCAAGTCTTTTGGCTACATAAAAATTTGCTTCCAAAGTCAAGCTAGCAAATTCTGAATTATTGGCAAATAAACTAGTACTGGTAATGGTTTCTGCGTTTGCTCCATTTTTAAAAGATTCCGAAACATCTAATTTTGAAACCAGCCAAAGCTTTTTATCCATTAATCCAACACCAAACTCAGCACCTAAACGAAGCTCTTCTGAGAATTCTTTGGATCTATTATTTAGACCTAAATATCCACTAATGTATGCACTAGTCTTTCCGATACTGAATCCACTTCCTGCATCAATTTTTACAAATTGATTGAACTCACCATCTCCAGTTTGCAAATTATTAAGTGTTCCTCCTACTTTTTTGCCTGTTGGAATCCCTAATAATACGCTTACGGAAATAGGTACTGCAGCATCTCTTTTTGTAAGACCAAATTTTAAACCTAAATCTATATCTCCAATGCTATTAATTGCTTCTCCTTGCACAATAATCTCTTGAGTAGTATTTGATCTGATGTTGTTCATGTAATTTCTACTAAACAATGGCGCATTAATGATACCTGTTAGTCTGTTGGTAAAACCATACTCTCCATAGAAGGATGTATTAAAGACTCCAGTTGTAGCGTTAGGGTCTAACTTTCCTGAATCTGTATAATGTTGATCAAAGACGACCCACCACTCAGATAATTTAAAATAACCTTTTCCTTTTGGTTGAGGCCATGGTCCTCCTGCTTGAGCCAGGTTTACGCTAAATAGCATTAAAACGAATACACTTAAAATATTTTTCATTTGTCTCTTTTTTTAAATTATTCTTCTAAAGAACCATCCCCTACTTTAACATTAAATGGCTTACAGAAATACACAATAAATTTATAATCATTGAATTCCACGTTTTCTATTGTATAGTTATGCTGCCCGTTAAATACTTCGACGGCGCCGATTTCAAAAGCATTAGCGATTGAATTTCGATTGTTCGAAAGATAGATAAACAATCCTGGTAAGGCTGTTGAGGCTTTGTAATCTTCCTCAAAACTTAAACTAAGCCCTTGATCTTCTTCTTTTAATTCAAAACTACCTTCCAAAACATAACTTGAAGTAGTTTGTATATTCCCTTTGAAAGTTTGTTTCTCAACAATGATTGTAGTACTACCAATCATTAAATCAATTTGATCGCTTAGCACAATTGTTCCATTGTCATAACTTACCATTATCCTTACTTCCCCGATTGTTATGGCTTGGGCCAATCCATTTTCATCAATTGTCATGACTTCTTCATTTGAGCTTGACCAGACCACTTCAACTTGTTGAGACTGCCCAACTTCATTTAAGTAAGTATATTCAAATTGATAATCTGTATTTACTTCGATGCTTTCAACATTTGCATCGATCCTGATCTCAGCTTCCACTTGATCTTCGATAAAATCATCTCCTATGCAAGCAAAAAACAGAAAGAAACTTAATAGTGAAAAGATATAAGTTAGATTTTTCATTTAATTCATTTTTATCATCTTTAGCGAGCCGATAAGATTTTTGGGAAATATTTTATCAGCTCGCTTTAAAATGATATTTGTTAAACTTGTTTATTGTATTGATCCACTTGGATTTGTCGCTGATGCATTATTATTCATTTCATAAAAAGTATGATCATCAGCATCAGCTGGAACTGGTCCAACTAGAGGTTTAAGTGTAAAAGGTGCAGGACTATTATCTGGGACTGGTTCAACAGAAATAACAACAGTTTTACCTGCTAAATCAATTGGAAAATCTAATCCACTAGGTGCATTACTAAGTAAATCTTCTCCTGGAAAAGGAGGTCCACCTGCGGAACCACTGAAGCCAGAAAAATCATCTGCTCCACTTGTTGCGGCAAATCTTCCCGTAGAAATTGGAATGCCATCCACAACAGCCCAACCTTCATAAATCCAACCGGCAGGTAAAGTAGGAAGACTTAATCCTGGTCCAGGTCCTGCTGCAGGATCTAACCACCACACACCACTATTTTCATCAGTATCCATTCCACCATCTGTAGGTGTTGCTAAGATGTATCCACCAGTGGATCCTGTAAAATCATCTCCAAGTGCAGTAGCATGCCCAACAGAAAGATTTCCAATTCCATTTGATAAATCACCTCCTAAGATGTGTACATCTGTTGGTGAAGGGTCACTGTCTGGGCTAGGTTCAATGGTTAATACAAATGCTGTTGCAGTTGCAAGATCATTAGCATCTACTTCAAACGAATTCTGAGAAGGTACACCACTTGCATCTACGCTAAAAGTTCCTGTTGTGACAGGAGAACCATCAACGATCAACCACCCTTCGTAAGCAAAATCATTTCCTAAGTCTTCAAGTCCGGTTGTGTTAAGTGTGAAAGTGTCATTAGCAAGTCCACTTGTATCGTCATCATCTGAACAACTTGTAAACAATACTGAAGTCATTATTATTAGGGCAAAAATCCAATTAATTTTATTCATGATCTTATTATTTTTTAAATTATTAAATTAAATAGTTTTAGGGATTAAAAATTAGGCATTTACTTTTTCGAGGCTTGGTGCCAATGGAAAATCAATTTCAAAACCTGTTAGGTTATGAATGTAATTGCTGATTACTTTATCTCCTATATTGATGACCACATCTATCATATTAGCTTCTGTATACCCTGCATTGAAGAAAGATTCTTTTAAATGATCAGTTACTACACCTTTATTTGAAGTCACCCCTTTCGTAAACTTGGCTAAGGCATCGATTTTCGCATCAAATGTTGCTTCTCCTGTTCTTAATTCAAGAATTTGTTCAGGTGTAAATCCATTCATTCCTGCAATAGCTGTATGTGCACCCAAACAATATTGACATCCATTGATTTCACTGACGACTAAATTGACAACCTCTCTTTCTTTTTTACTCAAGGTGCTTTTTCTATTTTGTAGAGCTAAGTAATCAGCTAGAGCTGTGTCATTTTTTGCATAATAAGCGTATAAATTTGGTACAAAGCCTAAGCCTGATTCTAATTGAGAAAAGATTGCTTGGTTCTTTTCTGAAACTTCTGCTTTTGTAGGAACATTAAACTTTTTCATTGCATTGATTTTTAATTGATAATTAATATTTACAATACAAATATGGGGTGAGTAGCAGCTTGTCTAATAGGCGATGTTTCCCAAAGAAGTAGCAAATTTTCCTAAGGGTATTAGCTAAATTTCCTAGTTGTTTAACAAAACTTCCCTGTAAGTATTTTTAGGCCTTGAAAATTAGGTGTCTACGAATAAACTAGGATTGCTTAATTCCTAAACTCTGAAGGAGAAACGCCTTCATGTTTTTTGAAGAAACGACTAAAGGATTGAACATCTTGATAACCTACTTCATAACCTATTTCAGAAACAGGCCTATCTGTATATCGCAACAATCTTCTAACTTCCAGCATTATCCTACCTTGGATCATCTGTTGTGGAGTTTTATCACTCAGTTTACCAAATAAGTTAGAAATGGTTTTAGGAGATTTATTTAATAAAGTAGCATAATCAGCAACTGCATGCTTTTCTCTGAAATGCATTTCTACTAAATAGTTAAAATCTCTTACAATGTCTGCTTGTTGATTATTGACGGCTTCATAATTTTCTTGAGTTTTATAAATACGAGTACAAAGGATGAGCATTCTTTTAAGCATCATCTGAAGCATTTCTAATTGCAGATTGTCTGAAGACTTCATTTCAATTAGAATCATTTTCCAAACGGTTTCTAAGATTTCCAAATCACCAGCACTTGGATTTATAATAGGAAGGTTTGAAGCACCAAAAAATAGCACTCCTTTACACCCTACTTCACTATCATGATCTAGGATGCAATAAAAAGGAGAATTAAAAAATAAACTTTTTGCCTTCTTAAGAGTGATTACATTCACCTTATGAAATGAAGTTAAACAGACAATTTGGTTTTTATCAAAAGTGTATTCTTTGGCGTCTATTACCAATACATTTCCATCTTCTTCGAATTGTGTTATGGATAGTTGCCCTTCTACAGGTTTTGTTAAAGATTCGAATTTATTGCCGCTTAAGGATTGAACCTCAAAGTATTCATTAGTACTACCGATGTATTTCAAAATAAGGTGTTTTGCTATAAAACGATAAAGAATTCAATTGGTTTATAATCTATTTAAAAAAAGCATTTTACGTATTCTAAGAGACCTTTAGTTTACCTTAGCTCTTTTCTTTTCACCTAACTTATAAAAGAGTATGGTTGCTGCTAACATACCTGTTATTGCATTTGATATAATAATCGGCCAGGCTTCTAGCAGGATTCCATAAAAAAACCATAAGATGATCCCAATGGTAAACATGACATACATACTCAATGATATGCCGCTTGTATCCTTCGTTTTTATGGTTTTGAAAGCTTGCGGAATAAAAGCAGCGGTTGTAATCGAAGCAGCTATAAATCCAAAAATATCTATCATCTTAAATGATTTTTATTATTAAGGTTTGTCATTTGATTTTCCAAGGTGGATCTTTTCTATTCACACCAGCATAATATAGAATTATTTGATGTCCATCAGGATCTTTTAACCTACATTCCCTCCATAACCAACTTTTATCTTCAGGTTGGTCTTCAAAAATTAGCCCTTTTCCAATCAATGTTTTTATATACTCATCGAGCTTTTCCACTTCAAAGTATACAACAATTCCTTCTCCTTCAGCTATATTTTCTACATGGTGTAAGGACAAGGTAGCCTCCCCCTTTAAACATTCAAAACGAGCATACCTTGGAATTGAATCTACTATTAGATTTAAACCTAAAGTTTTGTAAAATTTTACGGATTTCACTAGATCCTTAGAAGGTATGGTTATTTGATTTAAGTTAAGCATGTTGGTTGTTAGTTGTTAGTTGTTTATTGGCTCTTGGCCATCAACTAGTTTTTTTATCTTTTACAAATACATTCATTAGCATTCCAAATAAAATTAAAATTATTCCTAAAAAGGCAAAAATCGTATAGCTTTCTCCAAATAAAAAGTAAGCGACTATTAAGGCAAAAATTAATTCCATGTATTTAAAGGGAGCAAGCACGCTTGCTTCTTCTAATTGGAAAGCTCTGGTCATAAATATCTGTCCAATCATCCCAAAAACTCCAATCCCGATTACACAAATCCATTCGTAACTTATCGGCCAGCGAAAATGCTGCATAAAAATCAAACTACCAATCACTGAAAAAGTCATAAAGTAGTTAATAATGGTTAAATGATGTTCTTTATCCCCGAGGTACCTCAAAATGACAAAAACACCTCCAACTAAAATCGAAGATATGATAATGAGTATAAGGCTTAAAAAATCAATCCTTATGTCAAAACCTTTTAAAACAAAAACCCCGGCAAAGGCGATCGCAAAACTCACCCACTGCCAGAAATTAATTTTTTCTTTTAAAAATAAGAAGGCCATGAAGGCACCAAATATTGGACTCGAATACCTGATAGATATTGCAGAGCCTAAAGGAATTCTTTGGATAACCATGAAAAAAGTAGCCAAAGAAGCCAATCCAATCAATGCCCTAAAAACTAAGATCTTTCGATGCGTTCCTAAAATAGGAACATGCTTATAGAGCATGTAAGGAAAAATAAAAATGAAAGTGCCAAAGGCTCTATGAAAAACGATTTGCATAGGATGCATTTCGCTAAGGTATTTTGCCATAATGTTCATGATGGAGAAAGAAAAGCTGGCAAATATGATAAAGAGTATGCCTCTTGTAATTATTTTCATAATTAGTTTGCACTACAAGATTAACCATTTATTAATTCCTATTTTAAAAATAACAATGTTAATTTCAAGCCGTTAACAATTACTTGCAATCAAAGACATCCTATGAACTATATTCTCAAACTTCATAAAAAAATAACAGCCTATCCTTTCGGCAATTTTTTGTTTTCTTATGCTGTAGCAAGAAAAGCTCCTTATTTTCTATCCATCAAGCCACGCATAGAAGAAATTCGAAGTAATTACATTAAAGTCTCCATGAAAAAAAGGAGAAAAGTCCATAATCATTTGGAAACGGTGCATGCCATTGCGATGTGTAATTTATGTGAATTTGCTGGTGGTATCTGCATGGAAGCTTCCATCCCTCGTCATCGAAGATGGATACCGGTTGGCATGCAAGTAAAATATTTGCGGAAAGCAAAAACGGACCTAACCGCAATATGTGATTTGGGTGAGCCAAATTGGGATAAAATAGATCTCCAAATCTGTGACGTCAAAGTGAAAGATGCGCAAGGTGAAGTAGTCATGTCAGCTTTGATAGAGATGAAAGTTTCTGATAAGAAAAAATAATAAAGCATTCTATTTTAGTAAATTAGCTTTTTATTGCAAGCTTAACTATGGCAAATACATCACTCTGTGAAGAGGGGACTTATTCCAAAGTTTTTAAAGAATATTCGAAAACTTTATTCAATTACTTGTTTTATAAATGCGGTGATGAGGCATTGGCAAAAGACATTGCACAAGAATCTTTCTTGAAGTTATGGCAAAACTGTGCAAAAGTAAAGCTGGCAACCGCTAAGGGCTATGTATTTAAAACAGCTAATAATAGACTCTTAAATGAATATAATCATTTAAAAGTTAAAATGAAGTTTGCAGAAAAACCTCAAAAAATTAGCACCAATCAAGATCCAAGTTTCATTTTAGAAGAAAGAGAGCTAAAAGACGAATTAGAATTAGCGATAACTAACTTACCAGAGAAACAAAGAGTAACTTTCTTACTGAGTCGAATTGATAAAAAAACATATAAGGAAATAGCGGAAATACTAGGTATAAGTAAACAAGCTGTGGAAAAAAGGATTTACAATGCTTTGGATACCTTGCGGAAAGTCTCAAATAAAATTAATTAGTAGGTAGGTCTTCTGTGCACTGAATTGTCTTTAACCGGAATAATTATAGAATAAAAAGTAATGAAAAATGATGAAATTCTACACAAATGGATCAATAACACTATCTCAGAAGAAGAATTAAAGCAATTTAAGCTTCGTCCTGAGTACCATTCATTAGTAGAACTATATAAAAATTCGGAGCATTTAGAAGCTCCTAAGATTGATGAAAGCCAAATGTTGAAAGAAATCCTAATGGGGGATGATAAAAAAAGCATTTCGCCGAATCCATCAAAAAAAAGGAGTCTTTTTCCAATTTTAGCAATTGCTGCAACAGCTGCTATGCTCATTGGGATTTTTCTTTTTTGGAACAATAGTCAACAAACTATCAACATTGCAAGCCAATTTGAAAAAAAGGAAGGTCTTCTTCCTGGGCAGTCTAATTATGTCCTGAATGCAAAGTCTAGCATTTCTTATAACAAAAAAACATGGCATAAAAATCGGGATTTAAAGCTTCAAGGCGAGGCCTTTTTTGATGTAAAGAAAGGAAGTACCTTTAGAGTGCAAACTACACTCGGAATGATTGAAGTGCTTGGAACAGAATTTAACGTCAAAAGCCGAGCAAATTCTTTTGAAGTAACTTGTTTAGAAGGGCAAGTATTAGTCACATTAAAGCAAGGTAATTTAAAAAGAAAGTTGAGTATTAATGAAGGAATTCGTTTAAGCAGCACTGGTGAGTTCGATAACATTGATAATTTTGTCCAACACTCAAATAGTTGGATGAATGGCATCACAAAACTCAATAATGTTTCTATAAGTACAGTTATTAAAGAATTAAAGCATCATTATGATGTTCAAATTCAAAGTGAAGGCATAGATTTAGAAAAAAGGTTAACTTGTAATTTTCCGCACGATAATATAAACTTAGCTTTACAATCTTGCTTTGATGCTTTACAAATCAAATACGACATTGACAATGCGAGAAGCATTAAGCTTTATTCTAAGTAATTGGTTAAAAAAAATAGTTCCCACTTGTCTATTCTGTTTATTTTCTATCCTAAGTTTTGCGCAACATGGAGAGTTTTCTTTAAAAGCTAATGAGCTTCCTTTAGAAGCGGCATTAAAAGAAATTGAATCCAAGTACAAATTTTTATTTTCGTATGAGGAAACACTAATAAAAGATGTTTTCATTTCTGTTGACATAGCAGAAAAAGACATTGAATCTTTTCTTTTCGAATTACTTGCCAAGACCAGTCTTGAGTTTAACTTACTACAAAATAACTACGTTGTTCTTTTCCAAGCAAAAGAAGAAAGGTTTCAAAATCAAAGGATCTGTGGAACTGTTATTGACTTGCTAACGAATGAACCATTGGCCTTTGCAAATGTGATGGCCAAAACTAATAAAATTGGTACCGAAACAAATGACGAAGGACGATTCGAATTGAAACTTCTAGAAAACGCAAAGGATAGTATTCTTATCAGCTATGTCGGCTATGAAAAGAAATCAATCTCTTTAACAGATTTTATTCAAGGTAACTGCATCGATATATATTTAAACGTAATAGATATTGGAGAAGCATATGTTGTGGTTACAGACTACCTACATGATGGGGTCAAACTTGAAGAAAATGGCCTTTCCACTACCTTAAAACCCAAACAGATCGGAAGTGTCCCTGGCCTTGCAGAACCAGATTTGCTTCGGAGTATTCAATTGCTCCCAGGAGTATCTTCACCTTCTTCCAGGGTTTCAGATTTATATGTTAGGGGTGGGACACCCGATCAAAATTTGTTGACATGGGAATACATTCCTGTTTATCATACTGGACATTATTTTGGGATGATATCCTCGATTAATCCATTCATTATTGAGGAAGCAAAAATATACAGAAGTGGCTTTAATGTTGAATACGGAGGAAGACTTGCTAGTGTCATTGATTTAAAATCCAGCACTACGTTTAAAGAAAATACCTACTTAGGTATGGGTAGTAATATGACACATGCCTTTATTTATGGTAGACAAAAATTCCAGCAGAATAAAAGAAACTATTACACCTTTTCTTTAAGAAGATCTTATACAGAATTATTTGAAACACCAACCATAAAAAACATAAGCAAGATAAATCAGCAAGGATATTTATTAGGAAATCGTGAGGTAGAAAGTTTACCAGACCATATAAGAGTTGAAGATGAAATCAGTTTTTTAGATATGAATTTAAAATTGGATTTTGAACTAAATGAATCTAATCACATTAGCATATCGGGATTATCAGCTAAAAATGGTTTTTCTGATTCCATAGAAGACAATCGGCGGAATGAAATACAAAGTGATTCTATGGACCTAAACAATAAAGGTCTGAGCATAAAATATGACTCTAAAATAAACAGCACTTTTGATGTCCAAGTCAAAGCGGCTTATGCATTCTACGATTACCACTATACTTATAAACTAAACAACTTTAATGATGATAAACCAAAAAACAGTGGTTTAAAATCAAACAGCATAAAAGATAAGCAAGTTCAGCTGCAAGGGACTACTAGTTTAAAAAACAATCAAGCTTTGAACTTTGGTTATCATTTAATTGCTTATGATGTAGGGTTCCAAATAGATCAGTTGAGTAATAATGTTAGAGACAATATAAATGATGAAGGGGAATCCAATGGCAGTGTTCATGCCTTATATGCAAGTTTTAAAAAACCTATAAAGAAAGGGATTGGGATCAATGCAGGAATAAGAGTTAATTATTTTGATAAACTCGAGGCATTTTATTTAGAACCAAGAATTAACCTTTCTTATAGGCTCAATGAACAAATAAGTTTACATGCGAATTATGGCTTGCATCATCAATTTGTTGCTCAGTTTGTTGAATATCGAGGTAATTCTGTAGGTATAGATCTACCTATATGGAATTTAGCTCAAGGAAAAAGTGATCCAGTCCAACAATCATCCATTTATCAATTTGGGCTTGTTTTTAATAAAAACAACTGGGTTTTAGATCTACAATTTTATAGGAGGAGCATCAATGGTTTAAGCAGCAGAGCATTTGATTTTGAAATGATAGAAGCAGGAGAAGTTGTTATTGGTAATTCTAAATCTAAAGGTTTTGATTTTATGATAAAGAAAAGATTTAAAAACCTACACACATGGTTGAGTTATACCTTAAGTGAAACTGTCATAAGTCTAGACCAAGCAAATATAAATTATTTTCCTTCAAGCAACGATCAACGACACATTTTGCAATGGTCTAATCAAATAAAATTCGGAAATTTTGAAGTAGGCTTAGGATTAAACATTGCCTCTGGACTCCCCTATTCTTTGGTTGAAGATTACAGAATAGTTTCTTCGCCCAATCAAGCATTCATGTCTGAAAAGATATACGATGGAATAAACAATTATAACCTTGAATCGACGAAAGAATTAAACATTTCTTTGGCTTATAAATTTAAGCCTACAAAAAAAGGCATGAAAACATTTATTGGCTTTTCCATTATAAATGTTATTAATGAGGACAATTTATACAATAGAACTTTCACAATTGAACCTCCTATGATGAATAGTCAAATTGAGATTAGAACGATAGACAAAACTCGTTTAAAGAGAACACCAAATCTTAGCCTAAGAATAGAATGGTAAAAATCGGTTGCTTACAAAAAAGTAAGCAACCGAACCACACAATAATTAATATCAGCAAATTAAATCCTCGGTTTGAATACTTGGTATTCATTTACTCCATCTGAAATTTCATACCCAAGTCTATACCCTTCTTCGCAATCCATTCTTACATGTACGCCTAATGGAATTCTTGAAAATGCGTTTTCTCTAGCCATCTCTTCAAAGGTATCAAAGAATCTAGGCGTCCCTCTAAATTCCCTTCTGCCTTCGTGAGA